>JAYRQH010000098.1:0-4389 GCA_041910715.1 Bergeyella sp. | reverse complement strand
CCGTAATCTTCTTGTGGGAATCTAATGAAATAAAGGACAAATAAGGCTCTAATTCTTTCGCGGTGAGCTTTCCCTGAAGCTTGGTGATAACCGATCCAGATTCATCTAAAAACACAATGGTAGGAGCAGCGGTCACATTCAGATAACTTGCAAATTCATTAAAACCATTAAGATGCGGCTTCATATTGAATTCCTGTCCGTAAAGACGCACAATATTGCTGTCACTTGCATTGTATTTTACAGGATAATATAATTCGTTCAGTTGATTTTGGATTATAGGATGCGAGAACGTGTAATTCTCCAATTCACCACATACCGAGCACGGATCTTTATAAATAAGCATCATAATCTTCTTCGGAGATTCCTTCTGCTGGTTTACGGCAGATGTAATATCCATCCATTTTACCTGCGCTTGCAGCGATGTTATGAGTAATACTGCTAAAAAAAATAATCCTTTTTTCATTTATATGGGGCAATTTCGATGCAGTTATTTCACACCCTGCATCAATTTTTTCACCCAAGGAGATATCAAAATTAATACCACTCCCGCGATTAAAGCATAAACACCTAGCATCTTGTATCCTTCGGTGTAGTTTAACAAAGTAACGGTCGCCGGTGCATGTTCATCGGTTTCTGCCATACTAGCTCCAATTAATCCGGCAACATATTGTCCATAAGCTGACGCCAAAAACCACATTCCCATCATAATTCCTTGTAATTTGGCAGGAGACAATTTAGTCATAATCGACAGACCGATTGGGGACAGACATAATTCTCCAATGGTAATCACCAGCAATGCCAGTGTGAAAATATCGAGCGAACTGATGCCGCTATCCGCGAAGAAACGCGTTGCAAAAAGAACATAATATCCTAAACCTAAAAATATAAATCCTAAACCAAATTTGATGATGGTATTGGGTTCAAAACCTTTTTTCCCCATCCACAACCATAACAATCCAAATAATGGAGCTAACGCAATGATGAAAAAAGCTCCTGCGGAATTATTTACTCCATTAGGGTCTACTTTTAAGCCAACCAAAGAGTCATTCAAATTCTTTGCGGCAAATATACTTAGGGAACCTCCACTCTGCTCATATATTCCCCAAAACACAATGGAGAAAAGTATAAACACCAACGCAGCAATAAGTTTTTTTCGTTCTGATACCGTCACTTTTGACATCTCATAAAACAAATAAATTAACGTTGCGGGACCAATAATGTACATGAAATAATCGGTATATTCTGGCTTAGAAACCATAATCTGAATTAATGGAATACACAACAGAGTTCCAACATAAACAGCATACTCTACCCATTTCGGTAACGCTTTCGTTTTGACAATAGCGTCGGGATGGCCAGGCTGAAGCCCGATAGGACCTAACTGTTTTTTTGTAAAGTGGAAATTAATAAGACTCATCGTCATACCAATTGCTGCCAAACCAAAAGCAACATTCCAACGATGCGCTTCATCAATATAATCACCCAGCATGTAGCCTTTACCAATAGCTACACAGATGTACCCACCTAGGAACGCTCCAAGATTTATTCCTGCGTAAAATAAAGAAAAACCAGCGTCGGTTCTCTTGTCGCCATCCTTGTACAGTTCACCAACCATGGTTGAGATATTCGGTTTGAAAAATCCTGTACCAATAATAATGAATGATAAACCTAAGAAAAAGAAATTATGAGGGTCTGTCGCTAGCAAAACACTACCACCAATCATTAATAATCCACCCCAGAAAAGCGACTTTCGGAATCCTAAAATTTTATCGGCAAAAAGACCTCCTATAAAAGTAAATGCGTAAACAAATGCCTGAGTAGCACCATATTGCAAATTGGCTTCTTTTTCTTGAAAACTTAGTTGATGGATCATAAAAAACACCAACATACCACGCATCCCGTAAAAACAGAAGCGCTCCCACATTTCAGAAAAGAAGAGGCTCCAAATCTGCTTTGGATATTTACCTTTAAAATCTTGTATTTGCTCTAATGTATACATAAATAAAAATAGTTGTCTCCCTAATGAAACAACCACGCTAATTTATAAAAAAACCTCTTATTACTAAGAGGTTTTTATCATTTTTTAAACTTATATAGCTTATCCTACACCGTGCATCATCTTTTTAAGCTTCGGTGAGATGAGCATTAAAATAACTCCTGCAATACCACAAAGTACAACAAACACCATGAAGAACTCATACAAATTAGAAATTTCGAATCCAGCGAATGAATGATTTTCTAATGGAATTTGATTTGTGGTTAGCAACTCTGTCTGTTGAGGCGTAAGCGTTACTTTCTTATCCAACACATCCTGAAGATTAACACCCAGTTCTTGTGCTTTCTTATGCTTATCACCTGTCGCCGGAAGAATTGCCCCTAACGTTCCTGCTAATGCATAACCCGCTGCATTTGAAATGAAGAAAACTCCATAAAGCAATGATGCGAATCGTTTTGGCGACAACTTACCTACTAATGACAATCCGATTGGCGACAAACACAGTTCCCCACACGTTTGTAAAAAATAAAGTAGTACCAGCCATTTAATTGCTAATAAACCACTGTTCCCTAGATCTTTTACATTGTGCGCGATAATAAAATACGCCAATGCCATAATTAGAAGTCCGATTGCTTGCTTAAAAGGTGAGGCAGGTTCTTTACCATTTGCCCGCAATTTATCCCAAAGCATAGAGAACGGAACCGCAAGCATAACGACGAAAATTCCGTTAAAGATTTGCACCATCGATGCTGGCATTTCCCAACCAAACAAGAACGTTCTGTCGGTTTGGTAATCGGCAATAAACGTTAATGATGATCCTGCTTGCTCAAAAGCTGCCCAGAAAAAGATAATGAAGAATGAAACAATGTATATTACTAAAATACGCTGAATTTCAATTTTCGTTAATTGCTTATCTAAAAGAATAAGAATCGCTAATGAAATCCCCGAAGCATAGATGATAGGATAAATAATACCCTTTACTAAAGTTCCGATTTCGAATGTGGAAAAACCAAACTCACCTACAGAGAAATAGCGGAATACGAAGAATAAAACCAAGAATAAAACTCCGGTTCCCATTAAAGCACTTGGAGCAAATTTCGCTTGATCTTCCGCTGCAATTTCAGTTTTTGATTTGCTAGGCAATCCACCAATCGGATTTCCTTGTGGATCAACCACATATTTATTTTTCAGAACAATAAAGATCACAGTACCCAAAATCATGGCAATACCAGCAAGCAAATAACCCCATTTGAACGCGTGTACATCTCGTTGACCATCAACCACAACATCGGCAATTAGGGGAACGAAATACTGGCTTAATAAAGCCCCGATGTTAATACCCATATAGAAAATGGTAAATGCTGAGTCCAGCTTTGTTTTCTCTTCCGCAGGATACAAACTCCCCACCATTGAGGAAATATTCGGCTTAAAGAAACCGTTACCAAAAACAATAACCAACAAACCAAGCCAGAAAACCATTTTTGATGATTCAAGATTACTATCAAAAGTGACCGCACTGTAAAACAGCAAAAACTGCCCGATAGCCATCAAGGTTCCACCTAAAATAATACAATAGCGGTTTCCTAAATATTTATCGGCAATAAAACCACCTAAAAGGGGTGTCAGATAACATAATGCCAAGAATCCACCATAAATAATGGAAGCATTAGCCTCACCAAGCATTAATGAATTTACCATGAAAAGTGTAAGAATCGCCCGCATTCCGTAGAAATTGAAACGCTCCCACATTTCGGTACTAAACAATACCCAAAGACCTTTAGGATGTTTTGTTTTCGTTTGAACTGTATCCATTGTTAATTGTTAAATTTTCGTTAAGAATGACAAATATAACTTTTTTCTCCTTTCAACAAAGGGATTTACAAAAAAAGGAGTGATTAATTCACTCCTTTTTCTTTCATTATCTTATTTAAACTTTTCAAGATCATCAATCCAATTATAAAGGCAACCATCAGCAAGCCGAAGTTTACCCAAAAGAAATTAGCTTTGTTTTCGTAATCATACCACATACTGGCCAGGATACCCGACAATTTGTTACCAATAGAAATCGCAAGAAAGTTTCCTCCCATCATCAAAGCGGTTAATCTCGGCGGTGATAATTTAGAAACTAAAGAAAGTCCCATTGGTGACAAACATAACTCACCAATTGTAATTACGCCATATGCCGCAACAAGCCATAATGCAGACACTTTTACCGCACCATTATCTCCAGCATAAACAGCGGCCACCATCACCAAACACGATAATGCCGAAATAAAGATTCCCAAAATAATCTTACTGGCGGTGGTAGGTTCTTTGCCCCGATTTCGTAATAAAGCGAAGAATCCGACTACAACTGGCGTGAGCACAATTACCCAAAACGGATTAATCGATTG
>JAYRQH010000097.1:0-2333 GCA_041910715.1 Bergeyella sp. | reverse complement strand
TCAAAAACAACAAAAAAAGTGTTGGCAGCCTCATTATTGTTAGGCGCCGGATTAATTTATTTCAATCAAAAAAAGAAAAAGTAAAATCACCGATTTTGAATTAATTGAGGATCAAATTTTTCCTTATTTTTTCAAGTCTTGAATCAGAACAATGTTGCTTAAATTTACATCCAAAGGTATTTATTGCGTTCCGGGTAAATTTTATATTGACCCGTGGCGACCTGTGGATTTAGCGGTAATCACGCACGGGCACGCCGATCATGCCCGAAGTGGAATGAAAAGATACCTTTGTCATAAGTTTACAAAACCTATTCTCTATTCCAGAATTGGTCGCGATATCGAATGTCAAGGTGTGGATTACGGAGAGGTTTTAAATATCAATGGAGTCAAAGTTTCTCTTCATCCTGCGGGGCATATTATTGGCTCAGCGCAAATCCGAATGGAGTATAAAGGCTATGTGGCAGTTGTTTCGGGAGATTATAAAATTCAGGATGACGGTTTGTCAACTCCTTTTGAGTCGGTAAAATGCCACGAATTTGTTTCTGAAAGCACTTTTGGACTTCCCGTGTACAATTGGCTTTCTGTGGAAGATCAGGAAAAACAAATGCGAAATTGGGTAGAGCACAATCGAGCCAATGGCAAAACTTCCGTGTTCATCGGTTATTCTTTAGGGAAATCGCAACGCATCATGAAAGCTTTGGAGGGCATGGGCGAACTTAATGTTCATTATTCGATTGCAAAACTCAATGAAGCTTATGAAAGTGTTGGCGTTCATCTTCCCGACTATAAAGTGGTGGATTTGCGCGAAGACAAAAAACATCTCGATGGTAAAATTGTGATTCTTCCGCCTGCTTTGGTGGATAATCCAGCGATGAAGAAAATTCCGAATATGGCGTATGCAATTTGTTCGGGTTGGATGCAGATTCGTGGGGCAAGGCGTTGGCGAAGTGCTGATGCGGGTTTTGCAATGAGTGATCATGCCGATTGGCAGGGTTTAATTGAAGCTATTAAAGATACAGAAGCCGAAAAAGTACACATCACCCACGGTCAAACCGCAGTTTTCTCAAAATATTTGAATGAAATAGGAATTAATGCCGATGAAATCAAAACAGAGTTTGGTGATGATGAGGAAAAAGCCGACATCGATGAAAGTATTTAAAATGAGCTACCTAATTATATGAAAAACTCGTCAGTTCGAGTGAAATTCTGAAAGAATTTTGTATCGAGAACTTCTATTTTTTCCAAGTTAAAATAAGTTCTCGACACAATTTTTCTCCATTTTATTTCGAAAAATCACTCGCACTGACGTATCCTAGATTTAAAAAACCGGTCAAAAAAATTTTTGCTTAAGAGAAATGAAAGATTTTGCCACTTTAATCAATGCGCTCGACAGCACCAATAAAACTTCCTTAAAACAGGAAGCGATTTCCGAGTTCCTGAAAGTGGCGTCTTCACAGGATAAGTTGTGGTTCTTAGCTTTGTTTACGGGTAAAAAACCGAAGCGAAATGTCAATTCCACCTTTATGAAAACCTGGGCGATGGAAGTGGCCAACATTCCCGAGTGGCTTTTTGTGGAAAGCTATTCTTCGGTGGGCGATTTGGGCGAAACCATTTCACTGATATTACCGCCTCCCAATGATAAAATCGAAATGTCGCTTTCCGAATGGATGCAAAAAATCATTGATTTAAAAGACTTTTCTGAAGCCGATAAAAAGGAATTTGTTTTAAACGCTTGGTCGCATTTGGATTATGTGGAGCGTTTTATTTTCAATAAATTGTTGGGTGGCAGTTTTCGAATCGGTGTTTCCTCTAAGACGCTAATTAACACATTAGCAAAACATTATGAAATGGATCCCAGCGCTGTCACGCACAGTATTATGGGGCATTGGAATCCCGAAGAGGTTGATTTTGAACATCTTGTCAAAGGCGAGTACACCGAAACGCACCTTTCAAAACCTTATCCATTCTGCCTGGCTTATGCTTTAGAAAAAGATTTAGATGATTTGGGAGAACCCGACGATTGGTTGATCGAATACAAGTGGGACGGCATTCGAGGGCAGTTTATTAAAAGAAATGATGAAGTTTTCATCTGGTCGAGAGGCGAAGAATTGGTTACGGATCAGTTTCCCGAAATCCGTGATGAACTCTTGCAGTGGAATGGAAATTTTGTGATTGATGGCGAAATTTTGGCTTTCAAAGACGATAAAGTCCTCAATTTTAATGAACTTCAAAAAAGACTCAACCGTAAATCATTAACAAAAAAAATGTTGGAAGAAATTCCGATTGTGGTTTTTGCTTACGATATTTTGGAATGGGAAGGTGAGGATTATCGG
>JAYRQH010000096.1:0-13018 GCA_041910715.1 Bergeyella sp. | reverse complement strand
TTCATGTTAAAATTATTTCCACCTCCGCCAAATGACTTGGCACTGGAGTTCAGATCAATTGGCTTTTTATTATAGGCTCCCGCAAGAAGTGTTATGTAGGAATTGACACCTAAATTATATAGCCCCGCTGCCATGATGGTGAGGTAGAATTCTAAACTCACGAAAAGATAGGCGGTGCACAAGATCATTGACACCAAAATTGCCAAAATAATTAAAGACCATTTACCACGTAAATACTGTTTGTAAGGGACATTTTGAGTCATCATAAGTGGATAGTAGGATGAATCCCACGCGGGAACGCGCTGACCAAACAGCATCATAAAACCGCCCGTTGCAAAGATGCCAGAAAAGAGTTGCATAAAATCGTTTTGATACGCCCGATTGAAAACCAAGAGACCATAAAATAAGAAAGCCACACTGCCTATCAATGCCGATTTTGCAGCTTTGCTGCGACGCAACAATCGAATGTCATTATTGATAAATGTTCCTAAAACTCCATAGCGATTCAAAAATTCGATATTTTCTGTTTTACCAACCGCTTTTTTAAGCTCTAAGCCTTTGTCCAAATAAAATGTTTCATAAATCTGACGGTAAGCCAAATAACCAAGTAATGAAGCAGTTGCCAGCGGAATAAAAATCATGTATGGTTTACTATAAAACCAATACACCACTTTTTCGGATAAAGAAGAAAGAGATACAACCTTATAATAATCCAGTCCAGCAAAAACTGCCATTAATCCGAAAACTACAAAAACCACCCAATCTTTACCATTAAGCATAATATTCAGAAAATTATTCGCATAAAAAATCAGGATTATTGATAAGACAAAAGTAAAAATAGCAATTCCGGAGTAGCCACCGTCAAACCCTAATAAACCAGCAAAAGGAATTAAAAACAGAAGATTCCCCCAATTGAAAAAGTTAGTTAAAATGCGAAGCATGGTATAATTTACCAATTTCTTTTTCGTAATTCCTATGGTAAGAAATGGTTTGATATTTTGGGTAGGCATTTGCTGCATAAAATAGCGGATAACAAGATCAACCGCCCAGTAGTAGACGAAAAATTTACAAAAAATCAGTAGAGGATCCGCTTGCAACTCTTCTTTACTGTAATAATATAAAGCGAATGGCAGACCCATTAAAATGGTTGCCATGTAAAATAAACCAAAATACGTTAATATTTTGAAGACCAAGTTGGCACCGAACGCTGGATTCCGAAAAAAACTTTTGAGTTCTAAGAGCAAGAGCTTCCTGTACATGTTCTTAATTTTTATTCTATTAGTTGAAAATTAAGAAAAATGTTACAAATACTGCCTACTTCATTAATTCTTTTGCTTGAACTAACGCGGCATCGGTAATTTGTGCTCCCGATAACAATTGTGCAATTTCTTGCAGTTTTTCATCTTCTGAAAGGGAAATAATATCTGATTTGGTTTTACCATCGACATCAAATTTTACCACCTTATAATTCTGATCGCCTTTTGCAGCTACTTGGGCTAAATGCGTAATAACAATTAATTGTAAGTCTTTCGACATTTCTTGCATCAGTTTGCCAATCTCGTCTGCTACTTTTCCAGAAACTCCCGTATCAATTTCGTCTAAGATCAAGGTAGGAAGTTCAGAATTTTCCGCCATGATTTTCTTCACAGCCAGCATAACGCGTGAGCGTTCACCACCAGAAATGGCCGATTGTATTGGCTTCAATGGAAATCCAGAATTTGCTTGAAACAAAATTTCGATAGTCTCCTTTCCAAATTCATTAAATGAAGCTGTTGCATTGGTTTCGACTTCTATTTTTGCCTTTTCCAAACCTAATTTTTTCAAAAGAACTTCCATTTTCTCGGCAAAGATCGAAGCGGCTTTCTTACGATTTTTGGCCAATTTATTGGCGTACTTTTCCAAATCAGCCTCAACCTTCTGGATTTCATCTTGGATTATTGAAATTCTTTCTTCCAAATCAGAAAAACCAGTTTGCTCCAACTCCAGACGATTCCGAATTTCAATAAGCTGCGAAATGCTATCCGCTTGATGTTTTACAAATAATAGCTGTATGGCGTTGAGTCTTTTATTTAAATCATCCAAAGCCTGCGGATCCATCTCGATTTTTTCTGCTTTGTTCTGCAATTCAAACAAAATATCTTTAAAATCGACAAAAATTTGTTCGAGTCTTTCGTTGGGCTCTGTAAATTGATGCGAAAGATCAGCCACTCTAGAAAGTTTAGTTCGCACATCCAACATAGCATCTAACAAACCCACCTCCTCCTGATCGATACGCTGAAAAATTTCGGAAAGGTTTTGTGATATTTTTTCGGCATTCTCCTGCAGAGACAATCGCCCTTGCAAATCTTCCAAATTGGTTTCGTCTAAGTTCGCCTCTAAAAGTTCCGAAAGCAGAAAGTTTTTATATTCTGTATCCTTATTTCCCTCCACAAGTCGATTTTGAAGATCGGCCAACTCTCTTTTAAACTTTTTATAATCGGAAAATGATTTGCGATACTGGTTTATTTCATTCTTGTTTTCGGAAAGTCCATCAATAATTTCGAATTGATACGCTTCTGAAAAAAGATTTGAGGTTTGAAATTGCGAATGAATGTCGAGTAAACGTTCCGAGAGATTTTTTACCACATCTAAAGTTGCTGGAACATCATTAATAAATGCTCGGGACTTCCCAGTTGGCAAAATTTCACGCCGTATAATTGTGTGCTTCTCAAAGTCGAGATCATTTTCATCAAAAAATGATTTTAGATGATCTGAAATTTCAAACTCGGCTTCAACAACGCTTTTAGCATCGGAATTCTGTATGGATTTTGCATCGGCTCTTTCGCCCAAAATTAAGCGTAAAGCGCCAAGAATAATTGATTTTCCCGCACCTGTTTCTCCGGTAATGACTTGCAATCCTTTTCCTAAATCAATATCAAGTGTATCGATTAACGCAAAATTCTGTATAAAAATTCGTCTGAGCATACTATCAAAAAAGCTTTAAGTGCTGACTTAAAGCTTTACAAAAGTATTGGTTATATCTTACATCTACAAATTCTACTACTTCCATTTATTCCATTTTTCACTGTCTTTTGCAGAGAAAACCGTCATTAGGTTTTTAAGTTCGTTGATATTGTAGCTTGTGTTGTTACCCGTGTTGAAAATTTCAAAAATTTCGTTACGCTTTGTCTGCATAAACACATCAAAAGGATAATTCATCTGAAAACTATTTTCATAGTATTTCAAACTCATCAAAGCATCAAAAATAGATTTCTTTGCTTGCGCTGGATTGCTTGTATTTGCAAGATTATCAAGTCCTTGTCTATGATACATATAATAAGCAGACCGCAAAGTGTTAGACTCGGTTTTTACCAAGTTGTCGATTAGTTGCCCGCGCGTTCTTGGTCCTTCAACCACGGACCAGCCACTATAGCGTTGGTTCTGGGAGTTTTGTGAGATTTTCAATGCTTTTTCAAACCAAGGTTGACCGCCATTTCTTGCAAAACTATCGCCATCATATCCCAAAATCATGTACACATAAAAACTGATTACGTCAATCAGATTTTTACCTGAAAACTGACGTTCATTGAAAACTAAATTTTCATTTTCAGCATATTCAAAACTAAAATCGCGATCATTGATGTTCACAAGTGGTGTTGTGTACGTGGTATTGAACACAGGCCTCACCGCCTGAACGACAATAGATGCTGTGTATTTGTTACCTTCTTTAGAATTAATCGCAATGGCAAAATTGGATTTAATTTTTTCAAAATTCTGTAGCTTTTTACCGGTCCAGCTTGTGTTATTTATGAAGTCCCGAAGATTTTTTTCCAGTGTTTTGTAGGTTTGGACGTTGCTTCCTTGAACCTGTTGGTAGTTTATGGTAACCTCCGAAAGTAATTCTTGTGCCGAACCTAGGGTCCATTGCATGCAAACCAATAAAAAAATGGCTATTTTTCTCATCAACTAATTTCTAATTAAACGATTTTGTGTGTCAATTATTTTGCATTTTTTCAATGACAAAGTCAAGGATATCTTTAGCCACCTCAACCTTAGATTTCAAATCGAATTCCCGTTTATCATCTTTTGTAAGTATTTTGATTTTATTTGTATCCGCTTTAAAACCAGCGCCCTCATCACGAAGTGAATTCAAAACAATCATATCAAGATTTTTCTTTTCTAATTTTCCTTTCGCATTTTCTTCTTCATTTTGCGTCTCCAAGGCAAAACCCACTAAAAACTGATGGTGTTTTTGCTCACCCATCGTTCGCAAGATATCGGGATTTTTCACCAACTCAATTACTAACGAATCATCATTCTTTTTAATTTTTTCCGAAGCCACTTCCTTCGGCGCATAGTCTGCCACCGCAGCACTTGCAATCGCCACATCAACTTGTTGGTAGTGTTTGAAAACCTCATCAAACATTTCCTTTGCCGAAGTCACGCGATGTACTCGAATATTAGGATTTTGAGAATCTAAAGTCGTTGGCCCTGAAATCAACACAACATTTCCGCCTCTATTTGCTACTTCCTCAGCCAAGGCAAAACCCATTTTTCCTGAGGAGTGATTGCCAATAAAACGAACAGGATCAATAGCTTCATATGTGGGACCAGCAGTGATAAGAACAGTCTTATTTTTAAAATCCAGCTTTGAATCCGAAGTAAAATAGCGCTGAATATGCTGCACAATCGTTTCTGGCTCGGCCATTCGTCCAACACCTACTAGCCCACTCGCCAGTTCGCCTGATTCTGCAGGAATAATATGATGACCGTAGGATTGGGCACGTGCTAAATTGTTCTCTGTAGAAGGATGAACATACATATCTAAATCCATTGCGGGAGCAATCATAACTGGACATTTTGCCGACATGTAAACGGCAATTGCAAGATTATCACATGTCCCATGAACCATTTTGGACAATGTATTGGCAGTACATGGCGCAACAATAATCAGATCTGCCCAAAGAGCAAGTTCCACGTGGTTATTCCACGTTCCGTTCTCATCAAAAAAAGTGGTATAAACCTCACCTTTCGATAATGTCGAGAGCGTAAGTTTCGAGACAAATTGCTCGGCAGAAGGTGTCATAATTACTTTTACTTCGGCTTCTTGCTTTACCAATTCGCGTACCACCAAATTCATTTTATAGGCTGCTATACCGCCAGTAATAATGAGAAGAAGTTTCTTTTTTGCTAAGCTCATAACAAATGAAATAAAGGTCTAAAATACGTTTTTTTGAAGTGAAAAAAACAAAAGTCACAAAAGAAAATTCTCTTGTGACTTTTGCCTCTACAAAAACTCAAAAATTATTTTTTGTCTGTTTTTCTAAAATAAATATCATCATTCAACCATTCTTCAACAGCGATTGATGTTGGTTTCGGAAGTTTTTCGTAATGTTTTGAGATTTCAATTTGTTCTCTGTTTTCGAAAACCTCCTCAAGAGATGTGTTGTGCACGGCAAACTCATCTAACTTGTTGTGAAGTTCTGTGCGAATTTCAGCATTAATCTGCTCCGCTCTTTTTCCCATAATGACAATCGCTTCGTAGATAGAACCTACTTTTTCTTCGATTTTGTCTTTGTCATACGTAATGGTATTTACTTCTGCTTTGGTATCTTTTACACTCATTTTCAGTGATTTATTAATAATGGATTTTGCAAAGATACAAATTATCTCTGAATTTTAAAAGTGGATGCTGGTGCGGGCGTTACCGCTGCTGCACTATCCATTTTTGCCTTTGTTGTAAGGTCCCGATCCTCTTTTAATTTTTTCTGAAGTTCCTTCTCTTCTTCTTTGGCCTTTATTTTAGCTTCTTCTTCCTTCTGCTTTTCTGTAAATTCAGCACGCTGCTTTTCCACCGTTTCCTGAACTTTTGCAAATTTTATTTTTTCGTCCTCCAACTTTTTTCGGAAATCCAACGCGGTTTTAGTATACTCAGTACCAGGAAGTTCCTTTTCAACAAATCGAGTGTAAGCAATTGCCTTGTCCAAACGCTCTGCTTTAAGATCGTATTTAGAAAACATCGCAAGCTCGTAGTTTGACTTATTGATAAAATCGTAGATTTTTGGTCGAAGTTTGGTGCTCGGGAAATCTTCTAAAACGTTCTCGAATGTTATAACCGCTGCTTTATACTGACCCATTTTGTAGTATTGACGAGCGTTTTCGTAAGCCTTGAATTCTTGCTTGTACATCAACTCATCAATTAATGTATTGATGTTTTTTGAACGTTCAGAATTTGGATATTTATTAAGGAAATTTTGCAATTCATTGATTGCTAACTCCGTATTGGTTTGATCTAAGTTGTAATCATACGAACCTTCGTAATAACAAAGTGCCGACATATAGAAAGCTTCCTCTGCGCGCGGATCATCTGGAAAGCTTACTGCAAAATTTTTGAATTGATGCCCAGCGAGACGATACGATTTTTGATAATAATTGGCATACGCTGTGTTGAAACCAACATTCGGGAAATCATCGGTACCCGCGACCAGATTTGTTACTCGCTCATAAAGAGCTAGCGCATTGGCCCATTTTTTTTGTGCATAATATTCATTTGCGGTTTGCAAAATGAGGTTCTTATCCGCACTCTTCATCGCATCGTTGAACTTTTTATTACATGAAAGCAAAAGCAATGAAGCAACAAGAACTATACTGAATTTTTTCATAAAAAATCTATCTGCAGAAAATCTACATTGGTTAATCAATCTGCAAAAATAAAACTTTTTTAGCAACAATCTTTTTTTTATGATACTTTAACGAAAATATCAATCAGGATGATAGCCGAGTAGTGAAAATATAGTTTGATATAAGCTCAATCTAATTTTAGTTTCAGCTTCCTCCAAGTAATTCTCTGCATTACTATTTGGAAGGTATATCTCGTAAAATTTTTTGTTCCGAATTACAAACAAAGCCGTTCCGATGATGGTCGTTAGTAAATCCTCCGGTTTTGGTGCGTAATGAAAGACACCTGAGCTAACTCCTTTTTTTATCACATCATCAAATTTCAAGACCGCCATTTTATAAAATTCCTGCAATTCATCATTCATGAGTTCCGTATTCCGAAGTTCTTGCTTTACAAAACCGTGGAAATATTTGTATTTAAACATTTGGCTAATGATAAACTTAATAATTTCCTTCATTTGCATTTCCGGCTTCCCATCTTTTATAATGTGGGCAAATTCTGCAAAATTATCCCGTGTTTTCTGGACCCGATACTGATATAGGTAGGTTAACATTTTTTCTTTCGAACCAAAATAGTACGAAATCATGGCGACATTTATTTCCGCTTTCGCACAAATATCGCGCACAGAAGTACCCTCATATCCCTTCTGAGCTATGAGTTCTTCGGCAATATCCAATATTTTGATTTGCTTATCGGTAAATTTTTTAGTCATATCTATTTATGTTTAATAGATTGTATAGCAAAAATAGTGACAAATTAAATATTTGTTTAATTTTTTTAGGCATCTTATATCATTGCTGATTCTTCTCACTTAAAAAGCGCAATTTTTTCAGGTGTCTAAAAGGCGAAGTATCTTAATTCTATACTACTTAAGATTTATGTATTTTTGAAGCATGTTTTTCGATTTCCATCATCATCACCCAACACATGTTAATGGGATTTACAATTTGAATTTAGGAGAGTCGCCTGCAAACGGTTTTTTCTCTGCAGGAATTCATCCCCAAGACATCTCAAAATGCACCGAAAGTGATTGGATCTGGTTGGAAGAGGTGAGCGCCCTGCCCAACTGCATCAGCATTGGTGAGTGCGGACTGGACGGAATGATCGCGGTTTCCGAAGAACAACAAGAAGCTGTTTTCAGTAGACAAATTCATCTAGCCACAAGCGTGAAAAAACCGATGACGATACATTGTGTGAGACGCTTTTCACAAATATTGCATTTTTACAAAACGACGAAAATTCCTTTTATCATTCATGGATTTAATAAAAAAAGCAGTGTTGCCTTACCTCTTCTAGAAAAAGGGATTTACCTGTCATTTGGTGAGGCCGTGCTTCATCACGTATCTTTGCAAAAAATTGTAGCAGATACACCGATAAATCAACTTTTTTTGGAAACGGACAATTCCTCATTTGAAATTGATAAACTGTACGAAAAAGCAGCGGAACTAAAGAAAATTTCAGTCGAAAATTTATCTGATGCGATACAAGGAAATTTTACTAAACTGAGAAATTTATGAAGAAAAAGTGGTTGGAAAGAACCGAACTGTTAATTAAGGAAATGGGCGCTAATAAACTTGCCAATGCCCACGTATTGGTTGTTGGTTTAGGCGGTGTTGGTTCTTTTGCTGCCGAATTTATTGCAAGAGCGGGGGTTGGCAAAATGACTATCGTTGATGGAGATACGGTGGATATTACCAATATCAACCGACAACTTCCTGCCTTACATTCCACTATTGATCAGCATAAAGTTGAACTTGTTGCTCAACGCTTGCTTGACATCAATCCTGAACTCGATTTAACTAAAATCAACCAATTCCTCAATCCTGAAGATATGGAAACGCTTTTAGATTCTACCCGATTTGATTATGTTTTAGACTGCATCGATAGTGTAACTCCAAAAATAACCTTGATAAAAGCTGCACGGAGAAGAAAAATTAAAATCATCTCAGCAATGGGTGCCGGCGGAAAAATCGATCCCAGTAAAGTTATTGTACGAGACATCAGCAAAACAAAAAACTGCTATCTTGCGAAGCAAGTGCGCAAACGTTTAAAAAAAGAGCATATTCATAAAGGGTTTCGTTGCGTATTCTCAACCGAATTACAAAACGAAGACAGCCTGAAGATGACGGACGGAAGCAATTATAAAAAGTCATATTACGGTACCATTAGTTACATTCCCGCAATTTTTGGTCTGTATGCCGCTGCGGAAGTTATCACCTACTTACTAAAAAAACAAGATATTTAACCTGTGAAAAGTAACGGATTTTCTAAAAAACAAAAGTTAAAAAAACAAAATGAAATTTCACTTTTATTTAAAAAAGGGAAATGGAAAACAGTAGGAAATATCCGTTTTATTGTCTATTCACATCCCGATTTTACAACTTCTAAGGTCGGTGTTTCAGCATCGAAAAGACTATTTAAAAAAGCAGTAGACCGCAATCGTATTAAACGTTTATTACGTGAAGCCTACCGCCTCAACCAAAACGAATTTGAAACCACATTCGGCACGAATTCACTGTGTATGTTTTTCTGGGTTTCCCCAAAACTACCGACAAATTACAGCGAAGTAGAAAAAAATTTTTTACAACTACTGGCGCACAAAAAGAAACAATAGCATATTTTTTGTAAATTCCATCATCTAAAACTAAAAACAACAAACGATGTTTGAGGATGTTTCACTTTGGGCTTATCTTCTGAGCGCATTTATAGGAATCGGATTGGCAGCAGCGTCCGGGTTTCGCGTGTTTATGCCCATGTTTGCGCTGAGTCTTGCTGCGTATATGAACTGGATTAACCTTCCAGAAAATTTCCAATGGCTTGCAGGATTGCCTACGTTAATTGCAACAGGCATCGCCATGTTTGTCGAAATTTTGGCGTACTATATTCCTTTTGTAGATAATATTTTAGATTCTATTAATGTTCCGTTGGCTGCTGTGGCGGGAACCATTTTGTTTGCAAGTCAGTTTGCTGGCATGGAAGCATTCCCTCAGTGGGCACTCGCATTGATCGCTGGTGGCGGAACCGCAGCAACGATTAGTGCTGGGTTTGCAGGAACACGTGCGGCATCTTCCACAGCAACGGGTGGACTCGGAAACTCCGTAGTCGCTACGACAGAAACTGCTGGAGCTGGAATCTTATCAGCCATGTCGTTTTTATTTCCCGTTTTAGCAGCCATTGCAGCCATCGCTTTAGTGATTACGGTGATTATTCTGGGGAGAAAAATTTGGCAAAAATTCCGAAAATACAATACCGACGAACCAGCAAATACGTCGATGTAAAGCGCAAAAACAAATTTATGATAATTAAAAAGCAGGAACTATTTTCCTGCTTTTTGGTCTTTTATCTGTTGAATACGTTCTTCAAAGTGGGCTCGTTTTTCGGGATGCTTTTCAATTAAAGCCTCAAATGCACTTAGTGCTTTCGTGTACAGTTTTTGATCAACATATAGATTAGCCAGCGTTTCGGTCATAAGATGCATAATATCTTCGCTACGATCTTTTACCACGAAATCCGTGTCGTCTTTTAGCTTTGATATTTTAGGATTTGTCTCGATGAACGTCTCAATTACCTTATTTTTCTGTTCAACTTTCACTTCCTCGTCAGCAGAAACCTCACCATGAATAACAGATTCGGTTTTATCTAATTTTAGCCAATTCTGCCACGTAGTGATGAAAGAAGGGATATTTGAATTTACCGCTGATTCTTCTTTAACAAGTACTTCGTTATTCTCCACCGGACTAATTGGAGATACACTTTCCGAAAAGAATGAAACATTCAGGATTGGACGTTCTTCGTCATGCTCGGCTTCAATTTGCACATTATTTTTTACTTCATTAGAAATAGTATCCTGTTCCTTTTGTTCAGATTCAGGTTTTGTATCGTCTGTCTGTTGGGATTTAGACAATAAAGCATCCGGTTCATTATGATCCAAACTTAATGGCTTCCACGTCTGTTGGATTTTCGAATCATCCGTTTCAGAATCAATTTTAAGCTCGTTTTTTTCTTTTTCAACAGGTTCAACCGTCTGTTTTCCAGAAACTGCTGGCGTCTCCTCATGCTGAATTTCTGAGAAATTCACCTCATCTGCATGCGTTGAAACTTCTTCCTCATGTTTCTGTATCGATGGCTGCTTTTCCTTCTTTTTAGCCTTCATCTTCGCTTCTACCTCCGCAATAAGGCGCTTCATTTCATCATCAGCCTTTGTTGATGTTGCTGAAACCACCGATTTCGAATGAGCATCTTTCGATGCAGACGGAATATAAGCAATAAATTCGTCGGTTTTGTGAAAGCTGACCTGAGCATTTTTGTCCGCTAACGTATCTTCAGATTTGGTTTCCGAAGTTTGTTCAACTTCCGAATTCTCTTCTGGATTCAACGGCTCAACTTCCTGAAATGAAATAGTTTCCTCATCTTTAACCTGTTCCTTGGCTTGAGGATGATCTAAATCAACAATTTCGGTCTTCGTAAAGTTTTCCGCATCGACCGCCTCTTTAAAATCCGACTCAGTTTGCGAGTTTTCTTCAGTTTGATCTTCTGACTCAACTTCTGCTTCTGGATTCAAGGGCTCAACTTCCTGAAATGAGATCGTTTCCTCATCTTTAACCTGTTCCTTCGCTTTTGGATGATCTAAATCAACAATTTCTGTCTTCGTAAAGTTTTCAGCGTCAGCCGCTTCTTGAAAATCCGATTCAGCTTGGGCATTTTCCTTAGGTTGATCTTCTGACTCAACTTCTGCTTCCGGATTCAACGGCTCAACTTCCTGAAAGGAAATCGTTTCCTCATCTTTAACCAGTTCTTTAGCTTTTGGATGATCTAAATCAACAATTTCTGTCTTCGTAAAGTTTTCCGCATCGGCCGCCTCCTGAAAACCTGCCTCAGTTTGTGAGTTTCCGGAATAATTTTCATCAACGACTTGCACCTTGCCCAAATTTGTATCAATTTGATTTACAAACTGATACAGTATTTTTTTATCGGTAGTATATGCCGCCGTCGCACTTAGAAGTGCTTTGTAATCTTCTTGATTGTATTGATGTGTGGCATACAAGAGCAAAGCCCGTAAACTTTGGATGTACGGATATTTTGAAATTTCCTGGTTGAGTAATCCTATATCATCTTTCTGTATTCGACTAGGATTTTGAAGTAACTCTAAAGTTCTAGCAACAAGCATTACCAATCTGCAATTATATCATTAAACATTTTGTTGATGATGCGCTCCGTAACGATTTTTATTTGAGAAGCCTCGATCGCATTGATATCCAAATCACTGCTGAACACTGCCTCATCGGTATACGTTCTGTCAAAATTCTTTTCAGGTTGCAGCCTGTTTTCGTAATGAACTTTTACGGTGATCGTCATCTTATTTTGGGATGTCTGGATAATTCCTCCATTGGATGTAGACACCGAATTTGATGAAACTGTAGCGGGTGAGCTTGGATTATAATCGACAATTTCACCTTCAATTAAAAGATCCGGATTGGTTTTAGTTCCCTTCAATGTAGTTCGCTGGTTGAATCTGTTCTGCACATCGGTAGAAAACTGTTGCGCCAACATTGGGTTTTTCAATGGCGAGTTATCGATGAATTCGTTAATTTGCATTGTTTTTATGTCTTTATGCAAAGACGAACCTGTTAAGCTGTAATGACAAGATTGCAACGTACATGCTGCAACAAAAATCATCATCACCCATTGGAGTCTTTTAGAAATTCTGTTGTGTTCCAATTTCATTAATTTCATCATTACTTATTTGTTGTAACGCATCTTTAAAAGCAAAATAATAGCACGCATATGTTAAAGGAAGTGTTAGAAACACGCCAACATAACACCCGATCATACCAAGTAATCCCATAAAACTTGCCACTATTGTAAATAGAACAATTTGTAAATAGTTGCCTTTTGCCATCTCACTAGAAGCTCTGAAAACCTGCTTAAAATCTGACATTCCTTTGAAAGATACCAATGGGGTAATATAAAACATTCGAATCGATAAAATGAACAACGCTGCCATTAAAAATAGATAATACAGCATCATTAACATGATTACCATAGAATTGGGCGTACTTTCTGGATCGGATATAAAAGGTATAAAAAATAAAAAAGGAATGTATAAAATCAGGATAATCCCAATTACCAGTAACGTAATTATCAGATATTTAGAAAAATCGGTGAAATCGAAAATTTCGGACGCTTGTGGATTTTTTCCTTCTTCCAGCCTTTCACAAAATTTCATAAAATTTCCCAGTGCCATATATCCACATACAGGGATAATGCTTAGTAAAAAGACGAAAAACATCGGTAGAATAAGTTTTCCAAAATTATTTTTGTAAAAGTCCCAACCTTTGTTGATGTAATCGCCAAGTTTGA
>JAYRQH010000095.1:0-1801 GCA_041910715.1 Bergeyella sp. | reverse complement strand
TTGGCAATTTTGGCT
This sequence comes from Bergeyella sp., assembly GCA_041910715.1. Taxonomy (GTDB): domain Bacteria; phylum Bacteroidota; class Bacteroidia; order Flavobacteriales; family Weeksellaceae; genus JAFAFC01. The sequence continues at coordinate 1,786 of JAYRQH010000095.1, read as the reverse complement.
AATTCAACTAACAATTTCTTTCCATAGCCTTTGCCACGGCAATCAGGCTCAACAAAAACATCTTCTAAGTACAATCCAGGTTTACCAACAAATGTGGAAAAATTAAAAAAATACAATGCAAAACCGACCGGCTTTCCATCTTCTTCGGCAATAATTACCTCGGCAAATCCTTGTTCAAAAATAGTATCTCGTAACTGCTCAACGCTTGTTACCATTTCATGTTCCAGCTTTTCATACACAGCCAGCTTCCGTATTAAATCGTAGATTGTTGCGGCGTCATCTGGAACCGCTTTTCGAATTGAAAATGCCATTTTTTTTGAATGTTTTTAAGGAAATAAAAATCAAAGTTAAGGAATTAGTACTGCTTGATCGAAAGAGTCGCTTTATTTCTTTTTAATTTAATCACGAGATAGGTGTTATAATCCGATTCTGAAATTTCCTGATCAGCATTTGGAACTCCGAATTCTTTTGCTAATGGAAATAGCGTATTGGAATGACCAACTACAATTGTATTTTGACCTGAATACTGCTGGATTATTGTAGAAGCCAATTCTTTCAGTTTTTTAGGATCATACTTCTGAATAGGGAGTTGATGAGTTTCCGCAAGAGGAGTTATGGTTTGTTCTGTTCTATTGTATGCTGTAGAAAATAGAGCGTTAACTTTTTTGTTTTTAAACATATAATTTAGTCGTGCAGCTCGTTTCTGTCTCTCCATATTGAGATTGGGGTTGCGATCTTTTGGATTGTGAGTCTCTTTTTCAGCATGTCGAAAGAGATAAATCGTTGTTGTTTGACTCGAAAGATTTGTATACAACAGCAGTGTAACAAAAATCAAGATAATTTTTTTCATAAGTGTTAAAATAATAAATATACCGATTGGAAAAGAAAAAACCTCCAGAATTTCTGAAAGTTCTTATTAATATATTGAATTTATACTTCGGTATTAAGATCCCAATTTTCAAGATAATCATGAACATGCTTGAGGAACATTCCACCTAAGGAACCGTCTACTACTCTGTGGTCGTACGAATGAGACATGAACATTAAGTTTCTGATAGCGATTACATCACCATCCGGCGTTTCAAGCACAGCAGGTTTCTTTACAATAGCACCAATTGCTAAAATTGCTACCTGTGGTTGAGGGATAATTGGTGTTCCCATTAGGTTTCCGAAACTTCCCACGTTGGAAATGGTGTATGTGGCACCTTGCGTATCTTCGGGACGAAGCTTCTTATTTCGCGCACGGTAAGCCAAATCGTTGATTGCTTTAGCTAAACCTGACAACGAAAGCTGATCAGCATTTTTAATAACAGGAACGATCAAGTTTCCATCTGGTAAAGCCGTTGCCATACCAATATTGATGTTTTTCTTTTTGATTATTTGATCGCCATTCACTGATACGTTAATCATCGGGTAATCCTGAATCGCTTTTACAACAGCCTTTACGAAAATAGGCATGAAGGTTAATTTTTCACCTTCTCTTTTCTCGAAAATCGCTTTATTTTTATTTCTCCAACGTACCACATTAGTAACATCGGTCTCGATAAATGACGTTACGTGTGGGGCAATTTGCTTGGCTTTCACCATGTTTTCTGCGATAATTTTTCGCATACGATCCATTGGTATAATCTCGTCACCAGCGGATGTTACTGTAGCAACCGGAGTTGCGGTAGTCGCTTTTGGTGCTGCAGGTTGAGCAGGTGCCGTCGTATTGGCTGGAGCCGATTGTGGAGCTTGACCTCTATTTTTTACAAAACTTAGAATGTCTTCTTTGGTAATGCGACCG
>JAYRQH010000094.1:0-1612 GCA_041910715.1 Bergeyella sp. | reverse complement strand
TTTAATCCTTTGTTTATGGCGATATCATAGGACTTTTTTCGAAGAAAGATATGTTTTTTGTAGGCATCTTTAATTTCTTTATCTCTCGACCATTTCTCTACAGAATTCCAAAGGAGGGCTTGCCTCTGATTGTATTCGTTGGAATACATTTTTATCTTGGTAATTCTGTTTTCATCATGCACGCCACGTATGGCAACAGCATTTTCAATAGTTCCCGATATGAGGTTGCAATGATAGCTCAGTTTAATAATAAAATCGCTGTCTTGATGAACCCGCAAATTTTCATTGAATTTTAAATTGTTTCTGAGGATCGGTTCCCTTCTAATCGTCAAACCATTCAGATGAAAAAAAGTTCCGAAATCATTATGTAACCCTAACAATCCGTAAAAAACGTCTTTTCCTTCGGCGTGTTTCTTTACTGTAGTTAGATTTCCACCTTTAAATTTTTCTTCAAATTCTTTTTTGCCTTTTTCAGTCAGGAATTCGGTGCCAATTGCATTAAAAACACCTTCTATTTTATCATTTTTAAAAAGTTCTTTTTCGGCATCAAAACGGTTTGAAAGATAGTAATCATCGGAATCTAAAAAAGCAATAAATTCCTGTGAAGCATTTTCCAATCCTAAATTTCTGCTAGCTCCAGCTCCGTGATTGCCTTTGTCAAGATGTTGAAGTAATTTAACTCGGGAATCCTGTGCGACCAATTTTTTGCACACTGCCAGTGAATTATCTGGCGACTGATCTTCAATCAGCAAAACTTCCTTCACCTCCGAAAATTGCAATGCCGAATTAACCGCTTTTTCTAAAAAACGTTCCGCATTATAAACAGGTATGATGACTGAAATATCCAATTAATGAATGGTTTTTTGTGTATTGTGTGCCCAGAGTGCCAATTGAAGGAGATTCCAATGTTTTTTATCGCCATTTAGGTGTTTTTGAGCATCATTAAAGTTAATATAATCGAATACTTTTTGAGATTTATCCTTGAGTAAGTCATTGGATAAATCCGTTAGGCTTTTTTCTTTAAACCAATCTTCAACAGGGGAACCAAAGCCTTGCTTGTTGCGTTTTTTGATACTGTCTGTCCAGTAGTGTTGCATGGTTTCTCGAAGTATAATCTTATCGTTATTTGTGTCAAGCTTTAGGCTGTCAGGCAACTGAATACAAAATTCTGCAAAATCTTTATCTAAAAAAGGCGTCCGAACTTCCAGCGAGTTGGCCATTGCCATGCGGTCGGATTTTACAAGCATATTGCCAGGAACATATTTTTCAATATCCACACGCATCATATCGTTTACCGAGTTTTTATCCACTTGAAAACTATATTCTTGATGGTATTTCGTGTTGATGCCCAATTCCTTCATCTCAGTGGGATTGAAGAAATTACGAACTCGGTTCTGATGGAAGTCGTAGATGTTTTTATAAACAATATTCGCTTTCGTAAGGAAGGAGGTTTCTTTAAACTTTCCGAACTGCTTTAAACCAAACTTAACCAAGGCATTGTTGTACGAAAAGTGGTTTTTCAATTGATTTTCAACCGTGTAAAAATTGTACCCTCCAAACAATTCATCACCCACATCACCGGCTAAAACCACCTTGAGATGTCTCGCAGCTG
>JAYRQH010000093.1:0-2394 GCA_041910715.1 Bergeyella sp. | reverse complement strand
GTTCAACTTCGATAGGATAGGCTCGTCTTTTTTAATCAAATTATTCAAATGATCGGCGTCTACTCGTGCAAATGTGATTTTATCTTTTGATGTTTCCAATTTTTGAATCAAATGAGGAACAATCGGAGAATCTAATAAAAGAACTTCATAACCTTTATCTTTCGCTGCCTGAATGTAGCTGTATTGCTCATCGATATTGGTTGCATACAGAATCACCAAGTTTCCGTCTTTATCAGTTTGCTGCGGTTTGATCTTCTCTTCCAATTCATTCCATAGATAGAATTGGTTGTCTGTTGTTGGATACATCGCAAATTTATCTGATTTTTCATAGAATTTATCTTCGGTGATCATTCCGTACTCAATCACCACCTTGATGTCATTCCATTTCTGTTCGTAATCTTCGCGGTTTTCATTAATTAAGGAAACCATTTTATCGGCTACTTTTTTGGTAATGTATGAAGAAATTTTCTTCACAGCACCGTCTGCCTGTAGATACGAACGTGAAACATTTAACGGAATATCTGGCGAATCAATCACCCCTCGCAGAAGCATTAAGAAATCAGGAACGATACCTTTTACTTCATCCGTCACGAAAACTTGATTTTGATATAATTGAATTTTATCTTTTTCGATATTCAGATTGTTGCCCAGTTTCGGGAAGAATAAGATTCCCGTTAAGTTAAAAGGGTAATCCACATTCAAATGAATGTTGAAAAGCGGCTCCTCAAACTGCATTGGATACAATTCATGGTAAAATTTCACGTAATCTTCCTTGGTCAAGTCACTTGGTGCAATCGTCCATGCTGGATGAGGGTTATTGATGATGGTATCAATTTCTACTTTCTCAGGCTCAGTTCCTTCGGGAGCATCGGCTGGCAAGGGAAGTGTTTCTGTTTTTGTTCCAAACTTAATCGGAACAGGCATGAATTTATTGTATTTCTGCAGTAATTCGCGGATTTTGTTCTCTTCTAGAAACTCGGTGGAATCTTCTGCAATGTGTAAGATAATGTCGGTTCCGCGTTCTGCCTTCGTCGTTTCTTCCAATGTGAATTCTGGACTACCATCGCAAATCCAATGAACTGCAGGCGCATCTTTATAGGATTTTGTGATGATTTCCACTTGGTCTGCCACCATAAAAGCGGAATAAAATCCAAGTCCGAAATGGCCGATAATTCCAGCATCTTTAGCCGAATCTTTGTATTTTTCAAGGAATTCCTCCGCACCAGAAAAGGCTACTTGGTTGATGTATTTTTCAACCTCCTCAGCCGTCATCCCGATTCCTTGGTCCGAAATGGTTAATGTTTTTTTGTCTTTGTCGATTTTAACTTCAATTTTTGGATCTCCATATTCCACTTTGGCTTCTCCAATTGAGGTTAAATGTCTTAGTTTTAAGGTAGCATCTGTTGCGTTCGAAATTAATTCTCTCAAGAATATTTCATGATCGCTGTACAAGAATTTTTTAATCAGTGGAAAAATATTTTCCACACTTACATTAATGTTTCCTTTAGTCATAGTATTTTGTATTTTTTAATTATTTTTTTTGAAATTACAGTAAATGAAATTTTGCGTGGTGTCAAAAGGAGTTTTGTGATCTTCCGTGAAGCATTCTAATTTCTGAAATTTTTCGTTCAATAAATCTTCTAAACTTTCTTCATTATACTGAGTGATTTCTAAACCACTGCACTTGAGCGGACCTTCTTTTGAAAATGTACTGATGATTAGGTTTCCATTCAGATTGGTATTTAACAATTCAACATATTTTTGAATGTCCACCTTTTTAGTTAAAAAGTGAAATGTCGCTCTGTCATGCCATATATCGTAGTTTTCGTTCGGTTGAAATTCGGTAATGTCTGAAACAATCCATGTGATTTTTTCTGCATCTTTTCCTAATCGCTTTTTAGCATCTTCCAAGACTTTCGATGAGATATTGAGGACGCTAATATTTTCATAACCTTCATTCAAGAGCGCTTGTATAAAATTCCCATCGCCACCCCCGACATCAATTATTTTTGCTGATTTATCGGTATCTAATGATTTTATAAGACGCAGAGAAGTTGCGTATTCATCTTGGGTCCAACTCATTTGGTCCGGCGTTTTAGATTCGTAGACGTTTTCCCAATGCTCCTTAGTGTTCATAAAACTTCTTTCCCGCAATGGCTCAAAAAAAATACCACTCAGCACAAAGTGACAGAATGGCATTTTTGATGAATTTTAGAGTGGAATTTGAAAGTTTTTTTAGAATACTATTTTAAGTTTTTGCTTACTCCTTCCGCGGCAGCTTCGCTGCTGCGGAAGGAGTAAGCAAATAAAAAAAATCGGCGGAGCCACAGGCTCCGCCGATTCCCTATCCGGAAAGAAAAAATTTACTTTTTATTTGAAATTTCTTCTTTAATT
>JAYRQH010000092.1:0-2554 GCA_041910715.1 Bergeyella sp. | reverse complement strand
GGGAAAACCTTTGGTGTACGGTGCCATTTATCAGTATGAAGGTCAGGTCAGCATTTGGAATGTTCCTCAAAAAGATGGCAGTTTTTCGCCTAATTATCGTGATGTTTTTCCGAATGTTGAAGAAAATCAGGTTCCCAATTGTGCCGAAGGCGGCGTGATACCTAGTCTAGCAGGCATTGTGGGCTGCATGCAAGCCAATGTAGCTTTAAAATTTCTCACAAAATCCGAAGATATTTTATCAGGCAAATTGTGGATGATGAATGTTTTGACTGGAAAAACGCAAATTATCAAATTAAAAAAATCCACTACAAACCTGATTACAGAATTAACTCCAACCATAAAGGCTATTAGCTTCGAAGATTTTAATCAAAATAAAGATGCTTTTGAAATCATCGACGTTCGAAAAGAAGAGGAACACGCAAAATTCAATCTTGGCGGAAAAAATATTCCGTTAAATGATCTTGAAAATCGGATAAGTGAAATCAGTAATTCAGAGAAAATTCTGTGCTATTGTGCATCGGGAAAGCGCAGTGCAGCAGCTGTCCATCTACTACAAAAACATTTTCCGAGCGCTTCCATTTTTTCGCTGAAAGGTGGAATAGAAAATCAAAATTTAGATTTATAAAGAAATTTTCCGTACTACCTGTTACCACAAAAAACTTTGTGATACATAAGAAAACGTTGTAACAAAGGATAAAATTTTAATTGAATAAAAGCAAATCCATCGACCAACTTCCACCACCGCTTATCAACGTTGCCAAAGCCAAACCGAGCATCAAAAGATGGTATTCGTAGCCTTCACCTTTCTGACTTCCGTTCCAGTTCATAAAGAAATTTTGCTTCAACGGTGTTGTAAAAATGATTCCTAGGAAAAGGCAAAAAATTGAAATGGCCCAAATTCGCGTTGCGAAACCTAAAATCATTCCCAACGAACCAAAAAACTCAACACAAATTACCATTAACGCTACAAATTTTGGAAGATGTTGCTGTTTTGTAAAATAGTTCATTGCTCCAGTGAAACCGCCACCGCCAAACCAACCCAACATTTTTTGAGCACCGTGTGCAAAGAGGACAATCCCAATGGTCATTCGGGTAACGAAAGCAAACCACACATCGGTTGTTCCGAAGATTAATTCTGTAAGATTCATGGTGTATATTTAATTTTGATCGTTTCGGTACGCAACAATTAGGGTTTCATCTACCTTTTTAAAAATTTCGGGTGTATGTTTTCTAATTTTAATTTTCACGTATTTGGAAGCGGGCATGTTGGCGCCTTTCACCACATTATTCACAGAAACCAAAACATTTGTCTCCGGGAAATACGTCATGGTATTTTTTTCAGGAATCGGATACGGAACTACAATGAAAAGTGGCGCAATACGCTCAATTCCATCATCATAATTGAACAAATCTACCTTATCTCCGTCCTTTAAACCTGCTTTATCAATGTCAATTTGGTTCATCATCACCACTCTCCTTTCATTAAAGATTCCACGATAACGGTCGTTCAAACCATATACAACTGTATTAAACTGGTCGTGGGTTCTGGTGGTTCCCATTAAATATTCATCATCCGCCAAACGGTTATCCGTCATGGGTGTGGTAAAAAATGCGGCTCTCTCGGGATGAATTTCACTGCTGAAAATACCATCTCGAGGGCGGTTCGGCAAATAAAAACCTCCTTTCTGAACGACTCTTCTGTTGTAATCTTCAAAACCGGGAATACACTTTTCAATATCATCTCGTACCGCATCGTAGCTGTTGATGAATTTATCCCAATCCACCACAGAACGGTCTCCCAAAACAGCTTTTGCCATTCGACAAGCGACTTGAGTTTCGTTGATTAAATGTTCCGAAAGCGGTTCTAAAACCCCTCTCGACCATTCGATAACACCCATTGAATTTTCGGTGCTGACGTGCTGAAGTTCACCATTCCACATGTCTTTTTCACTTCGAGAAATAACGGGCAGAATGAGCGCTTCCTGACCGTGAATAAGATGACCGCGGTTGGGTTTTATCGACACCAAAACAGACATTTCTAAATTGCGCATTGCATTCGCTGTATAGGCCGTATCAGGCGCCGCAGAAAGAAAATTTCCGCCCATACAGAACATAAATTTAACCTTTCTTTCGTGCATCGCGTGAATGGCATTCACCACATCTAAACCATGATCCCGAGGGACTTTAAAACCATAATAGGCCTCCAAAGTATCGAGTTGCTCTTTGGTTGGATGGTGATTGATGAGTAGCGTTCTGTTGCCTTGAACATTGCTGTGCCCACGAACCGGACAAACGCCACCGCCCTGAATACCGATGCTTCCGCGCATCAGAAGTAAACTTACAATATCGTGAATCATCTCCACACCGTTGTGTTGCTGTGTGATGCCCATTCCCCAACAGATGATAATCCGCTTGTTTTCGGCAATCATTTTTGCTGCCTGCTGAAGTTCATCAAGAGAAATTCCGCATTCCAACGCAAGATCATTAAGATTATATTGTTTTAAATCTTCAACAAGTTCTTCAAAACCAATTGTTTTTTCAGCAATAAATTTTT
>JAYRQH010000091.1:0-4977 GCA_041910715.1 Bergeyella sp. | reverse complement strand
GAAAGATATGGGTTACAAAACCAAACGCGTTGGTGGATAAATCCGTTACATACATTAAAAATAAATTATAAAATATGATAAACAAACTTGCCGCTTCGGAACTGGTACTTAATGATGATGGAAGTGTATACCACTTAAACTTACTTCCCGAAGATATTGCTCATAAAATTATTCTTGTAGGCGATCCCGACCGTGTACCACGAGTTTCTAAATATTTTGACTCGATCGAAATAAAAAAAAATAAACGCGAATTTTATACACATACCGGAGTATTACGAGGCGAACGCATCACGGTAATGTCATCAGGTATCGGTACAGAGAATATCGATATTGTGATGAATGAGTTGGATGCCTTAGTGAATATCGATCTGAAAGAAAAAGAGTTCAAAGGAGAACACACCGCACTGGAGTTATTTCGTTTGGGAACCTGCGGAAGCGTAAACCCCGATATTGTGGTAGACAATATGTTGGTAACAGAAAATGTTGTTGGACTGGATGGTCTGTTGCATTTCTATCAAGATTATCATTTTGAAAATGAATTTTCAAAGAATTTTCTGGAAAAATTCCCGTACGAAAAAATCAAACCGATGCTGTATTTTTCCGATTGGGCAGAAGATATTTCATCGTATTATAAGGATGCAAAATACCGCGGAAACACGGCCACTTTTCCTGGTTTCTACGCGCCACAAGGTAGACAACTGCGCTTAAAGGCATTAGATGACCAGTTTTTAGAGACTTTAAATGATCTTGGCGTAAGCAATTTCGAAATGGAAACATCCGCGATCTATGGACTTTCAAAACTTCTCGGTCACAAAGCATTAACCGTAAATTGCGTGATTGCAAACCGACGACGGGGTGAGTTTTCAGCCGACCACCATGCTTCTGAAAAGATGATGATTGAGTGGGTTTTAGAACGAATTATTCCTTAATAATTCTATAAAGTATTTTTTCGGGGCGGCCGAAGGCCGCCCCGAAAAAATACCATCAATATCGATCTACTTTCTTGTATGGCAATCCGCGATATGATCATTAATCATACCTGTGGCCTGCATATGCGCATAGATTACAGTAGATCCTAAAAATTTAAACCCTCTTTTTTTTTTAACTTTCGCTAGTTGATCTGAAATTTCATTTGTAGCAGGAACATCTTTCAATGTAGCTGGTTTATTATCAATTGGCTCTCCATCCACAAAATTCCAAATGTACTTTGAGAAACTGCCGAATTCTTTTTGTACATTCATAAAAGCTTTCGCATTATTAATGGTTGCTAAAATTTTTAATCGATTGCGGACAATTCCTGCATTATGCATCAACTGCTCAACTTTCGCATCTGTATATTCAGCAATTTTTCGGTAATCAAATTCACTGAATGCTTCACGAAACGAATTCCTCTTTTTTAATATCGTGTACCAACTTAAACCCGCCTGAAAACTCTCAAGGACTAAAAATTCGAAAATTGTTTCGTCATCATATACAGGTTTCCCCCACTCTAAATCGTGATAACTGCGATATAAATCATCTTTTTCGCACCAACCACAACGCTTAATTTCTATCATTTCTAGTTGTTTTTAGAATTATGAACCTCGTTTATATAATTTGCATATTAGGAATTATTTAACTTTTTTCATGGTAGAAAGGTGTAAATAATGCCTACTTTTAAAGTACAAAAGTGATAAAGTTTAACCAAAAAAAAAATAGAAATGGATAATTCAGATTACAACAAAGCAGAAAATGCAGTGAATGAAGCAAAATGGAAAATGGATCAGTATGCAGATCGCGTGAAAGATTATATCCGTGAGCAGAAGGAAAAAAATGAGGAGCCTACGCAAGAAGGTTGGTTTGAAAGAGTGAAAAACAATGTTTCAGAAGCTTGGGAAAACACTAAGGACGCTGCAAGTGAAGCGTGGGAAAACACTAAAGATTGGGCAGATGATGCTTGGGACAAGACAAAAGATGCCGCCGAGGATGTGAAAGCTGAGGTGAGAAAATCAACAAACTAAAAATCATCACTATACTGTAAGAGGCTGCTTAAAATAAGATAGCCTCTTATTTTTTCTCTATACTTTGCAATATGGCGACAAACCTTTGTACTTCAGTCTCGGGAGTTGCCCACGATGTTATGAGCCGTATGGCTGAATGTTCTTCATCTACCCTTTTCCACACATAAAACTCAAAGTGGTTCGCTAATTCTTCAATAGTTTTCGTACTTAAGATAGGGAAAATCTGATTCGTATTAGTATCGGTGAGCATCTCAATTTTCAAATCAACAAAAGCTTTTTTAAGTTTCATTGCCTGCATGTTGGCTTTTCGAGCTAAGTCAAAGTACAAACCCTTTTCAAAAAGAGCAAGAAATTGCAAACCAAAAACTCGGCCTTTCGCGAGCAAAGCACCATTTTGCTTCATGTAAAAATCAAAATTTTGAGCAATTTCTGGATTGCTGATATGTATTGCCTCACCCAATAACGCTCCGTTTTTGGTTCCATCGATGTAAAAAGCATCAGTACATTGCGCAATATCATGCAATTGCACATCCGACTGCTCCACCATCAGAGCATGGCCGAGACGCGCCCCATCCATATATAATAGTAGCTCTTTACTCTTGCAATATGCAGACAAGTCTTGCAACTCACTTAGAGAGTAAAAATAGCCTAGTACTGTAGAATTGGAAATGTACACCATTCGAGGTTTTACTTGATGCGGAAAATTAAGATGTTCATCTAAAACATTTTGAATGTCATTAGGTTTCAACTTCCCATCTTCTGTCAAAATTCCATGAACTTTGTGTCCCGTGTTTTCAATCGCTCCTGTTTCATTGGTATTGATATGACCTGTGTACGCAGAAATAACGCTTTCGTAAGGCTTTAAAGACGCTCCGATCACCAAAAGATTGGCCAGTGTTCCGCCCGCTACAAAAAAAATTCCGGCATTCGGCACTTGACAAATACGCAACAGTAACTCTTTGGCTTCATTACTGTACTCATCCAAACCATATCCGTTTTGCTGACTTTCATTATGGTCTACTAGTTTTTGTAGCACGTGGGGATGTGCGCCCTCTGCATAATCATTTTTAAAAGAAAATTTCATACTGTAAATGTAAAGAAATTCCGTTGTTGAAATGAAAGAACCCATAAATACTTGCTATCTTTGTGCTATACAAAAATCAGCAGTATTATGAGCAAATTATCAGACCGTATCCATCGATTAAGTTATTCGCAAACCTTTGTAATGAGTAATAAAGCACGCGAAATGAAAGCGCAAGGTGTGGATGTGATTAGCTTAACACTGGGCGAACCTGATTTTGATGTTCCCACAATCATAAAAGAAGCCGCAATTGATGCGATTCACGAAAACTTTAGTCATTATTCGCCTGTACCCGGATTTTTAGACCTTCGTAAGGCGATTGCTTATAAACTAAAACGTGACAATAATTTGGACTATGCTCCCACACAAATTTGTGTTTCGAATGGAGCAAAACAGTCGATTATAAACATATTAATGGCCCTTGTAAATGAAGGTGATGAAGTCATTTTGCCAGTTCCTTTCTGGGTGAGCTACGAAGAAATGGTTAAGATGGTTGGTGGAAAAGCGGTATTTATAAATTCGTCATACGTCAATGATTTTAAAATAACTGCTGCCCAATTGGAAGATGCCATTACAGACAAAACAAAAATTATTTTATACTCATCACCCTGTAATCCGTCAGGTAGTTACTACACCTATGATGAACTTAAAGCAATTGCTAAGGTTGTTGAAAAATACCCTCACGTGACCGTTATTTCTGATGAAATTTACGAGTACATTAATTATGAAACCACTCACAAATCGATTGTTGCCGTTCATCCCGAAATTTATGAGCAAGTAGCTATTGTAAACGGAATGTCCAAAGGCTATGCGATGACTGGTTGGAGAATTGGTTATTCGGCAGCTCCCGAATGGCTAGCAAAAGCATGTGATAAAGTACAAGGACAAATGACTAGCGGAGCCAACACCGTTGCTCAACAAGCTTCTATCAAAGCGTTACTGACTGACCCTAAGGAATTTCATTACATGGTAACTGAGTTCAAGAAAAGAAGAGATTTGGTTTATGAGCTTATGAAAGAGATTCCAGGTTTCAAGGTTTTGCTTCCAAAATCGGCATTTTATTTCTTTCCAGATATCTCATATTATATAGGAAAAACAATAAATGGAGCAAGCATAACCAATGCTGATGATTTTGCGATGTTTCTTTTAGAACACGCTCATGTTGCTGCCGTTGGCGGCGTTTCATTTGGGAGTCCAGAATGTATTCGTTTCTCCTATGCTGCATCAGAGTCCGATTTAGTTGAAGCGATGCATCGCATTAAAACATGTTTGGCAAAAGCGGAAATCAAATGAATTAGTTCGATAGATTTTATTAATCGAATTTAATTTTTTTGATAGATAATTATATATATCTTTGTAGTAGAAATAAACAAGTAAAATAACATCTAAAAAATTATAAAATTATGTCATTAGTAGGAAAGAAATTCCCAAATGTAACGATTGATGCCATGTCAGAAATGGGAGACAATTTAAGAATTAACATCTTAGAAGAAGCCGTTAATAATGAACAAAAAGTACTTCTTTTCTGGTATCCTAAAGATTTCACATTTGTTTGCCCAACAGAATTACATGCTTTTCAGGAAGCTTCTGCTGAGTTTGAAAAACGAAATACCAAAATCATTGGTGCATCATGTGATAGCAACGAAGTACACTTTGCATGGTTAAATACCCCAAAAGATCAAGGTGGAATTGAAGGAGTAACCTATCCAATCTTAGCTGATACACACAGACAACTAGCTAACATACTTGGAATTGTTGATCAAGATTTCGAATTTGATGAAGAAGGAAACGAAATTTACACCGGCTCAAACGTAACATACAGAGCAACTTACTTGATCGATGAAACGGGAAAAATTTTCCACGAATCGGTAAACGACATGCCTCTGGGTAGAAACG
>JAYRQH010000090.1:0-6978 GCA_041910715.1 Bergeyella sp. | reverse complement strand
CGGTATTCCGAACTTATTAATGATTTTAAATACGAAATTGCCTCAAAAGGAATCAAAAGAATAACGGGTGATATTGTAATTCAAACTGCCGTTTTTAAAAATAACAAACGTGAAGAACTTCCTGCAAATATTGTCTGGATGGAGCACGGTAGTTATTATTTGCCTGTGGGAAGTACGGCAGATGTTAATCCGCGCAATGAACAACTCACAGCAAAAAAATCGAATCCATTTGACGATAAGAAGCGTTACTTTTATATTTCGCCTTGGAGTAAAAAAATGGTATTCTCTGACACGTTTGAGGGAAAAGGGCTGGCCAGCAAATTGCCTGATCCACCTGCATATTTAGCCAACAATCTACGGGCAACACTAATAAAATCAGGTATCGGAGTGACGGGAAAAGTAATCAGCAAAGTGCTTGATCCCAATCCGGAAATACGCACCACGATTTCAACCTACAAATCGCCTACACTTAAGGATATTGTTTACGATACCAACCAAAGAAGTGATAACGCAAATGCGGAAGCTTTATTGAGAATGGTGGGTTTTCAGAAAGATGGTGACCAAACTTTAGAATCAGGTCGAAAAGTTATTCGCGAACATTTAGAAAGCATTAATTTTGATACAAATGGCTTAAGTATTTTTGACGGCAGTGGTTTGTCAAGAAGTAATATGGTGACGCCGATTGCACAAGTCAAATTCTTAACAAAATTGATGAATGAACCTTATTTTAAAGATTATTTTGAATCGTTGCCTATTGGTGGGCAGACCGGTACTTTGAAAAAATCATTTCAAGGAAATGGGTATGGGCAGGTCTTTGCGAAAACAGGAACATTGAACCGAGTAAAAACCTTAGCCGGATACATAAAAACCCGGTCTGGAAAATTACTGCCTTTTTCTTTGATGGTGAATAATTATACGGGCAGTGTAGATCAAGTAAAAGCACGCATGGAGCGCATTCTAGATCCTGCAGTTGACTTATAAATAATATCACAGCTATATATTTTAAAAGCATCTTCGTTAGTAGATGCTTTTTGTTTTTCCTGAATTATTGTGGACTTTCAATCCAAGATTCTGTACGTAAATTAGTATCTTAGCAAAACTAAAATTATGAAAAATGCTATCATCAAAATTTGTAAATCATCTGCAAACCGAACTTCAAAATATCGATAACGAAGGACTTTGTAAAAGAGAGCGTATCATAACATCGCCGCAATCTGCCGAGATCATCGCCAATGGAAAAAAACTTCTTAATTTTTGTGCAAACAACTATCTAGGACGGTCAGATAATGCTGAGGTTATCAAAGCGTCTCAGAACACCATTCAATCGCATGGCTACGGTATGTCTTCGGTACGTTTTATTTGTGGTACACAAGATATTCACAAAGAATTGGAAGCGAAGATTTCGCAATTTTTGGGAATGGAAGATACCATCTTATACGCAGCGTGTTTCGATGCGAATGGCGGGGTCTTCGAACCTTTATTTTCGGAAGAAGATGCAATTATTTCCGATGAGTTGAATCACGCGTCAATTATTGATGGCGTTCGTTTATGTAAGGCGGCACGATATCGTTATAAGAATAATAATATGGAAGATTTAGAAACTCAACTGAAGGCAGCTTCAGAGAAAAATCATCGTTTCCGTATTATTGTTACAGATGGTGTTTTTTCCATGGACGGTATTGTGGCTGATTTGAAAGGCGTTTGCGATCTAGCAGACAAATACGATGCAATCGTAATGGTAGATGATTCTCATGCTACAGGTTTCATTGGTAAAACCGGTCGAGGAACTCACGAAGCAAACGATGTGATGGGTAGGGTGGATATTATTACATCAACACTTGGAAAAGCTTTAGGTGGTGCTCTAGGAGGTTTCACATCAGGTAAAAAAGAAATTATTGATATGTTGAGACAAAGATCACGTCCCTATCTGTTTTCAAACTCATTGGCTCCAGGTATCGTGGGTGCAGCTATGCAGGTTTTAGATATGATTTCGGATGATACCACTTTGCGTGATCGTGTCATGGAAAATGCGACCTATTTCCGTACAGAAATGAAGAATAGGGGCTTTGATATTCCGAATGGTGATGCAGCTATTGTTCCCGTGATGTTGTATGATGCACCGCTTTCACAAAAGATGGCAGAAAAACTAATGGATGAGGGTATCTATGTGATTGGATTCTTTTATCCAGTAGTGCCAAAAGGAAAGGCGAGAATACGAGTTCAACTTTCGGCAGCACATACCAAAGAGCATTTGGATAAGGCTATTGCAGCTTTTGAAAAGGTGGGTAAAGAATTGGGTGTAATTTAATTGTAAAAAATACATTATCATATATCGGAATTTCATAATTTTAATGAAATTCCGTTTTTTTATGCGTCTACTTTTATTAGCTATGGTGGCGACGACTATTCTGCTGTCGTGTTCCACAAAAATTAATCAATACGTCACTCAGGATAAAGTAAAGTTGCGTGACGGTAAGTGGGAAGAAAAGGATACCGACGACCAGGGCGAGTATATTTCCAAAGGTAAATATCGTCTGGGAAATAAGATTGGTACGTGGAAGACAACCTATCAAGGAAAGAGATACCATCGGGAAAAGTTTAAAGGAAATACCTCGTGGATTACTTTTTATTTTCCTAATGGAAAGAAAATGGAAGAAGGAGCTTCGCGGGTGGAACATACCTCCAATTACGTCAATTGGTATTACGATGGACTTTGGAAGTACTATAATGAAGATGGCAGCTTACGCACGACAAAAGTTTTTGATTTTAAAACCGATACAATACCTATTAAAAAATAGGTACTAATCTAACAAATCTAAAAGAGTTTTTTTCTCAAGAATCTGAAGTGTGGCATCACGTACTTCCATGAGAACATCATGCAAACTGCAATGAGCCTCGTTACAGTTCTCACATTTTTCATAAAAATTAAGACTCACGCACGGTAACATAGCAATGGGGCCATTCACTAGACGAATGATTTTTGCAAGATTGACATCTTGAGGCTCAGCCTTCAAAAAATAGCCGCCTCCCTTTCCTTTTTTTGACTCGAGGATTTCAGCATTTTTTAGTTGCAGAAGGATATTCTCTAAAAATTTTAATGGTATTTTTTTGATTTCCGAAATTTCGGAAATCAACACAGGGCCTTGATCTTTTTTATCAACCAAATACGATAAGGCCTTAAATGCATACTGGGATTTTTTGGAAAGCATATAGCAAAAATACTAAATTTTTGGAACGGTCCATTTACTTTATTTACGTTATATTTGAATGATTATAGAGTATAAATTGATGTTTAGCAAACAAGAAGCACAACAGATAAAAAAAGATTTTTGGGTCGCTTTTGGCAAATCATTTCCTAGAAAATGGTTGTTATACGATACGAAGATCAAAGATTTTTCATTCAAATTCACAGCGGAAGCAAAAAAAGCGGAGGTTTCCCTGGATATTGAAATGAAAGATGAGGTGTATAGAGATGCTTACTATAACAAGATTTGGAGTCTTGAATCGCTCTTGGAAGATTATGTTGGTCCCGTTCGTCGCGAAGAATTTTACGAATTAGAAAATGGCAAAATTATTTCACGCATCTGGGTAGCTAAAGAAAATGTCTCCATTTATGATAAAAATACATGGCGTGATATTTTTGAGTTTTTTGTCGAAAAAATGACGGCTTTTGAAACTTTTTTCTACGAATACGAGGACTTTATCAAGGACGTCTGATAGAGGTCTTAATTGAATTTCTTCCTTCGGAGCCAATAAAAAATTCCAGCAAATACTGCGATACCTGCTATTGGTAGGAGCAAGTTAAACCATTGCCAGTTCGTTTTTTCATAATCAATACGCTGCCTATCCAACAGACGAGCCTCAATATTTCGGTTCCGAAGTTGCATTAGGTTGGAGTCGTCCAACAAATAGTCCAACGCATTTCTAAGAAATTGTTCGTTTCCGTAATGCTGATCATTCATCACATCGTATCCCAAAGGAAGCGGCTTTCCTTTAATGACTTGGTTACGAGCTACATCGCCATCAGCAATAACAATCATTTTATTTTCTTGGGCTGACTGCGCGGTAAAATTGGGAATCACATTTCGCTCACTACGCGTTGCATACGCGGACTTGAATTTGCCCTCAACGCTTACTGCAAATATCTTTGGTGAAGATGGTCGTTCCATTTCACCAATAGAATCTGCTCGAACTATTTCGTTTAGCGATATAAGATTCGGAACATTCTTTAAAAGGGTTCGCTCACTCGATTCGAATAAAACCTCTTTCTTTATTCCCGGTCGTGCCAAAGTATCAATCGAGGTTGGAAATTCAAATTTTACAGGATTGATATTTTTAGTGATCGGATTTTTATTTTCAGCGATTCCTAATGGAAAATAAGGCCATAAAAATGAACTGAACTGTGGATTTCCAGCGACTTCACCCGTCTTTAGACGAATCATCGCTGATTTTTTTACATCTTTTACTAAAGACGAACTGATACGAACGCCATAATTGAAGAAAAAATCGGTCATTTTTAGATCAATCGGGTAGGCCATAATTTCTTTGGATTGGAACAGAGTATCGATTTCAGCATTAACAGCATCAATCATCCAAAGGGTTTTCCCTCCTTTTAAAATATACTGATCAAGAATTAACTTTTCGTTTTCTGTGAATGCTTTTCGTGGTTTTGCGATTACCAAAGCATCCATCTTTTCAATCATCGGAACATCTGCGAGACTCAGTTCCTGTTGGTTTTTCGGAATGATAGGTCCTGCCTGATAATTTTCTAACGCCATGTTCATAAAGCCTTGAAATTCATCAGGTCGAAGTTCGTCTTGATTGATCAGGATTCCGATACTTTTGCGGTGATCCTGAGATATACTTTTAATATTTGAAATTAGATTATATTCTAAATTTTCTATCGATTTGGTTAATTGATCTTGTGCATCAATTCCTGTTTGCTGAATGACTAATGGCACTGCGATACCGGATTCGTTATGCTTCATCACCGCATACGGATACAAGACAATTTCAGACACTTTTCCGTCGCGCACATCGGGCAAAATAGAGGGTTGCATTCCCATTGCGGCCAATGTTTCCATTGAAATTTTCTTCTTTATGGGATCTATAAAAGTAAAATCGACTTGCGGATTAATCCTTCTAAATTCTTCTAATAAAAACTTGGTTTCACTTTGCAGTTGTTTAAAAGAGGCCGGAAATTCGCCATCCAAATACACTTCCACTTGAAGCGGTTTTTTGATGTCTTTTAGTACCTTAACCGTAGATTCGGAAAGCGTGTAGCGTTTCTCATTCGTAAGATCCCAACGAAACTGAAAAATCCCTAAAACTCCTAATAAAAGGACGCCAAGTACAATTAGAAACGGTATATTTTTTTTCAGCATTTTATTTTTTCTTAGATACTAAAAAGATGGATAAAGCAAGTGATAGAACAATAACCAAAATAAAGTAAAATAAATCTCGGCTGTCTACCAAACCGCGGGTAAACGCTATATAATGTTGATAGAAACCGACATTCTGCAGCACATAATCTGCACCGCCCAACAATCGGTAACTGGCAAGTTGTTCGATACCAAAATACGAGACAAAACAGAAGATCAGACCAAGCAAATACCCAATAATTTGGTTGCTAGCCAATGATGAAGCGAGTATTCCTATCGCGGAAAATGCACCAATAAGAAAAAACAAGCCAATATAACTTCCCAAAGTAGCTCCTAAGTCAATATTTCCCTTAGGAACTCCTAAAACATAAATGGTATATAAAAAGACAAACGAAGGAAGTACACATAAAATTCCTATGCTCCAAACGGCGAGAAACTTGCCCACCACAATATTTTTTATGGAGATTGGTTGTGAAAATAGCCAAGTTAATGTTCCCGTTTGTTGTTCTTCGGCAATGGTACGCATAGAAATGGCTGGAATGATGAAAAGTAAAATCCAAGGGGCAAGAACGAAATAGCTTTGCAGAGATGCCGTTCCTATATCAAAAATATTCGAGTTGTTTTCGAAAAAGAAGAGAAATAATGTACTGATGACACTGAATGCCACCATGATAATCCACGCGCTCCAGTTCCCAAAACTTCCGAAAAGTTCTTTCTTATAAATAGCCAACATGAAGATTAGTGTTTTTTATTTTTATTAACCAATTTGACAATCAACATAATCCCGCCCACTAAAACGATAAAACCCAACAGCAATTGCCACCAATAGGCTATGATTTGATATTTAAGAATAACAGTGAATACAATCAGAAACAGCAAGAAAGTCGCAATTTCGTTAAATTGTCGCAATGCAATATTAGAATTTTGAAGGTCGCCACCATTCAAGTTTTTGATGATCACTACTTTTTTCCACGACCAATAATGATATGCGGCAAGACCTAGTAAGAATGTAAGTTTTAAATGAAACCACGGTGCCTGAAAAAGTCCCATATTCATCACAATCATCGTGATTCCAAAAACGGTCATCAAAATACCCGCAGGACAAATGATGATATTCCATAAGCGTCGCATCATAAAAACGTACTGCTCACGTAAAATTTGTTTTTTTTGTTCGTCGAACGCATCGGTGTCTTTGTAGTAGACGAATAATCTGATTACGTAAAAAATTCCAGCAAAATAACTGACCATAAAAATGATGTGTAAAGCTTTAATAATGGTATACGCCATAGTGTGAAATTTGAGCGCAAATATACTGATTTTTGTGTGGGACTATTTCTGAAATTCAACAAAGATATTTTCGCCGACTTTAAGTCCGTATAAGTTTTTTGCACCGTTGTTGCCAGAGCCCTTATAAATGCATAGTTCCAATAGATCAACATCGTTAAAGATCGCAATTCCTTTCCCATGAAAACTAGGCTCGTTTGCCCAGTCGGTTACAAATTCGGAGTAATGATTATAGACATTGGATAGGGCCAAATTCCTAAATTTAATGGTGAGTTTTGTATTGTTTGCTTGGTATTTCTGAAAAAATTGTTTT
>JAYRQH010000089.1:0-2873 GCA_041910715.1 Bergeyella sp. | reverse complement strand
CGAGGTATTGGAAAAAATTGAACCTCGCGATGTAGCTCCGATCTTAAGTATAACGCCAGATATCCACGCTGTAAATAATATAAACGAAAATAGCAGCGCGCAGAAAGAGAATACCAAAGTTATTGCAACGACCGAAACTCACAGAGATGAAGTAATTGTGCCACCTTCCAAGATCAATGCAAATGTGGATGCTATCAAAAAGCATCAAGAAAACACATCAAAAAACGCTCTTGCCATTACGGATTCGGTAAAAGTAAAACCCGCCATGCAGAGGAAGAAATACACCGATGCAAACGCACTGTTATTTTCTGTTGAGAACAAAGAAATTATCAAACAAACCCGCGACGGATCCAACGTGGCAACCATCGAGTTAGAAAAAAAATAACCCACCTTTTTTGAAATTAAATTATATAGATATGATAAAGAAGATTATTGTAGCAGGAGCATTATGCTTTGTTACGGCACAAATTCAGGCACAGGTGAATTTAAAAATCAACCTTCCTCAAAAGGAATCAACATCGGTAAGTCCAATTGTTAAAGAAAAAATTGAAACATACGCTAATGAAATCAATTCGATTATACAAGCCGAGAAAGCCAAAATGGAAGTGGAGATCAATGCTGTAAATGCCAAATTGCAGGCAGGTAGCATTTCCGAATCTGAAGCAAATACACAAAAAGCGGCAATCGCTGACCGCTATTCTTCTGCAATTGATGATAAAATTTCTGCTTTAGGTTTTGATCTTGACGATGTCGTATCCAAACAAGTACGTTACTCACTTCTAAATGAAGATGCTAATTCCGAAAAAGAACTTAAGGAAAAACTGATAAAACGTTATAAACCAGCACGCAGCGTAACTTCGTATATCTCGTACGGTGCAATGATGCTTGACAAAAGCAATGTTAAAGCTTTGGATCAACACAAAGGTTTTGCAAATAATCTGGAAATCGGGTTTAAGTTAAACTATCAGTTCTCCCAAACGAGCCCATGGGCATTAACATCTGGACTAGGATTTTCGTGGCGAACCATTCGTATGGAAGATAATTATTATTTCACCAAGGTGAATACGGGAGAAACGGTGCTCGCACAGGACGCAAAAAATCTGGACAAATCCAAATTGAGAACAGGATACATCATGATCCCGCTTGGAATGCAATATAACTTTTCTAAAATAAAAACGGTAGCTGATGATATTTCGTACCGACCGTACTATAAAGGATGGAAGTTAGGCGCCAATATGTATGGTGGCGTGCGTATGGGTACAAACAATATTGTGAAAGGCGATCAAATGAATTTCCGAAACAAGGAGGATTACCACGTAAATCCTTTTGTATACGGGGCGCAACTTACTTTAGGTTACGACAGTTGGAGTTTATTTGTAAAGCGTGATTTCAGCGATTACTTTAAAAATAACAACTTCAACAACACCAAAATGGTGCAAGTAGGATTAACGTACGATTTCTAATTTTACATTCATAAATGCATTTTGCAAAAAGTCAGAAGAAATTCTGACTTTTTTTATTTTTTAATATCATTCGATGCATATAATTATTACATTTACGCCCACAAACAAAAAGTATTATGACAAAGACAATATCCATTGTTTCTCTTGTAGCCATCAGTAGTATGGCTTTTGGACAGGGGATTCAATTTGAGAAAACTAACTTCACCGACATACTAGCAAAAGCAAAAAAAGAAAATAAACTGATTTTTCTTGATGCTTACGCTTCTTGGTGCGGACCGTGTAAGTTGATGGACAAAAATATCTTTACACTGAAATCCGTGGGAGATTTTTACAACGGAAATTTTGTGAATGCTAAAATAGACATGGAAAAAGGAGAAGGAGTGGCGCTTGCGAAAAAATACGGCGTTTCGGCATATCCCACCTATTTATTTATTGACGGTGACGGTAAAGAAGTGCATCGAACTTTAGGTTATGTGGAAGAACCTAATTTCATCCAATTTGCAAAAGATGCCATGGATCCTTCAAAACGATTAGGCGCTTTACAGAAAGAGTACGAAAATGGCAGAAAAGATCTTGATTTCTTAAAGAAATTAGGTGAAATGACCATGTTTGCAGACGCTACATTCGCAGGTCGCGTTGCTGATACCTACTTTACAGAAAAAAAGAAACAAAATCTTGATCTGGATCGCGATGATGTGATGATTGTGATGATGGCAGCACGATCGGCTAATCCAACCGCATTAGAAACGTACGCAAAACATAAGGAGGCAATCACCAAGCTGGTAGGAGAAAAATCGTACACCTCATTTCTTAACAATCAAAAGGTGACTGCTGCTCTTAACAAAGCCTACGATAAAGCGACGAAAACCTATAATGAGGCTCTTTTCATCCAAGAAGTAAGTGCGTTTATGAGCAAAGAAGATGCATTGAAAACGATCGTAAAGGCAAAAGCTGGACGCGCTTTGAAAGCGAAAGATTTTGCTACATATGAAAAGTTAACTTTAGAAATATATAAAGAGTATGCAACGGCGTCGAGCAATGAGCTAAACAGTGCCGCGTGGAATTTCTTTGAAAACGTAACCAACAAGGCGTCATTAGAAAAAGCACTTGCATGGGCAAATAAGTCGGTGGAACTTGGGAAAAATTCAGCAAATACCGACACTCTAGCCAATTTATATGCGAAGTTAGGCGACAAAACAAATGCTAGGAAGTGGGCCGAAGAGGCTCTTGTCTTAGGCAAAGCGGAAGGTCAAGACACATCAAGTACACAAAAACTGTTGGATTCTCTAAAATAAAACATCCAACTCCATCACAAAAAATTCGGCAACCTCTTCGAGGTTGCCGAATTTTTATTTATAATTAGTCTCTCCTCAAACCACCTATAATTTACTGATTATTAGTATTTTGGGT
>JAYRQH010000088.1:0-5961 GCA_041910715.1 Bergeyella sp. | reverse complement strand
TCTAGATTAGACGAAATCCGAAACACACGAGGAGAACTTCCTGTTGAAGTAGAAGATTTGGAAATAGAAATCGAAGGCCTAGAAAAAAGAGCAGAAAAGTTTCGTGAAGAAGCTAAAGGCTTAAATGACGATATCAATACGAAAAATGAGGTTATTAACCACTCAAAATCGCTTATTGAAAAGTACAAAACGCAACAAGACAACGTACGAAACAACAAAGAATACGAAGCTTTAGAGAAAGAAATCGAATATCAAGATCTTGAAATTCAGTTGGCTGAAAAAAGAATCAAGGAATTTGGAGCGAACATCGAACACAAAAACCAAAAGTTGGAGGATCTTGATACCAAGATTGACGAGCTTAAGAATCATTTAAAATTCAAAAAAGAAGAATTGGATGGTCTTATCGCTGAAACACAAAAAGAAGAAGATTTCTTATTAGAAAAATCAGCGGAATTTGCGACACAAATTGACGAGAGATTATTGGCTTCATACAAGAGAATCCGTGAAAATTCGAACACGGGACTTGCTGGGGTTGGTTTAGAACGAGGAGCGCCAAAAGGTTCATTCTTCACAATTCCACCACAAAAGCAGATGGAAATCGCACAAAGAAAGAAAATTATTATCGATGAGCACTCTGGAAAAATCTTGGTAGATGACGAGTTGGTAATGGAAGAAAACGAAAAAATGAAATCAATTATTAAGTTCGCTTAATTTTTTAAGATACAAAATAAAAAAGACCGCTTTTGCGGTCTTTTTTTATTAGTCTTTGTGATGGTACAGTTTATTGTATAAATCCATGTACTTTTCTTTAATCGCTTTTCGCTTCAGTTTCAAGGTCGGGGTTAGTTCGCCGCCCTCGATAGACCATACTTCGGGTGACAATTCGATCTTTTTAATCTGTTCCCAGTTTCCTAAACTTTTGTTCATCTTCTGAATTTCCTTTTCGATACGATCTTTTAGTACTTCACTTTTAGCCATTTCTTCGGGAGTCTCTCCAATTTTGTGACCTTTCAGAGCAGCCCAGTTTTTCGCAAAAGCAAAGTCGGGCTGTACAATAGCGCAAGGCATCTTTTCGCCATCACCCACCACCATAATTTGTTCTATGAACTTCGAAGCTTTAGCTTGGTTTTCAATCGTTTGCGGAGCAATATATTTTCCGCCTGACGTTTTAAACATTTCTTTTTTACGATCGGTTATTTTTAGATAACCTTCTTCGTCAATATGCCCAATGTCGCCCGTTTTAAAGTAGCCGTCTTCTGTGAAAGCCTCTTTCGTCATTTCTTCATTTTTGAAGTATCCTTTAAAAACAGATGGACCTTTCACTGTAATTTCGCCATCCGCTTCAATTTTCACTTTTAGATTGGACAGAACATGCCCAACGGTTCCCACCTTAATTTTTCCAAATGAATTCACAGAAATAACGGGCGATGTTTCCGTTAATCCATAACCTTCTAAAACTGGAATCCCCGCGTTTTGGAAAATTAGATTTAAACGAGATGATAACGCTGCTGAACCGGAAACTAAGGTTACTAATTCGCCACCCAAACCTTCTCGCCATTTTTTGAAAACTAATTTATCAGCAATGATTTCTTTGAGACCCGATGGTTTTGAGATTTCTTTTTTAGCTTCATTTACACTCAATGCCCAAAGGAAAATCTTCGCTTTAAGACCGCCTGCCGAAACGCCTTTATCGTAGATTTTGTCATACACTTTTTCTAAAAGTCGTGGGACTACGGTCATGTAATGCGGCTTGACTTCTTTGATGTTTTCTCCCATCTTTTCGATGTTTTCCGCAAAGTATAAGGAAAAACCATTGGATTGGTACAGATAGAAAAGCATTCGCTCAAAAATGTGACAGATAGGCAAAAAGCTCAGTGCACGTGTGTCTTTATAGTCTAATCCCTTTCGTTTTGGAATTCGCTCCATAGAAGCTAAAACATTGGAAACAATATTGTCATGAGTAAGCATTACGCCTTTCGGTTTCCCCGTTGTTCCTGAGGTGTAAATAATGGTAGCCAAATCTTCTGGACTTATAGCTCGGGATAAATCGTCAACCTCATTTTGAGTTCCTTCATTTTCTCCTAAACTTAAAATTTCATTCCAGTTTGCAGCTCCAGGAACTTCATCAAAAGTAAATATACCTTCTAGACTACTCACATTGGCTTTAATTTCGTTTACTTTATCCAATAGTTCTTTATCTGAAACAAAACAATATTTTACTTCGGCATTATTAAAAATGAAATCATAGTCAGCAGGACTAATCGTTGGATATACAGGAACCGTAATTGCGCCAATTTGTAACGTTCCAAAATCAACAACCGCCCATTCAGTACGTGTTGCAGATGTTATTACGGCAATTTTATCGCCCGGTTTGATACCTAATTTTAATAAACCTCGTGAAAATTTATTTCCCGTGTTGATGAACTCCTGAGTTGATGTTTTTTTCCATTGACCTTGATATTTGGTGGCAAACATATCTGTTTTAGGGAATTTCTCAAGTGCATAGTACGCTACATCAAATAATCTTTTAATATTCATATACGTATTTTGATAAATAATAGATAAATAAAACTGCAAAAAGCAGCTTTTTTGTAAATATAAAATTATTTATAATACCATCAAATAAATAGTTTCTTCAACTTATCGAAAAATCTTAAATTAGTGCGATAATTATTTTAATAATATGGATTTCAATTTAACAGAAGAACAATTAATGATTCAGCAAGCTGCAAGAGACTTTGCACAAACCGAGCTGTTGCCTGGAGTTATCGAAAGAGATAAAGACCAAAAATTTCCTACCGAACAGGTAAAGAAAATGGCCGAGCTGGGTTTCTTAGGAATGATGGTTGATCCTCAGTATGGAGGTGCCGGCCTTGATGCGGTTTCGTATGTTGTTGCGATGGAAGAGATTGCAAAAGTAGATGCATCTGCAGCTGTAATTATGTCTGTAAATAACTCATTAGTTTGTGCCGGACTAGAAAAGTATGCAAATGAAGAGCAAAAAGTAAAATACCTGACACCACTTGCAAAAGGGGACGTAATTGGTGCATTTGCTTTGTCAGAACCAGAAGCAGGATCGGATGCTACATCACAGCGAACCACTGCTGAAGATAAGGGCGATTATTATTTGTTAAACGGAACCAAAAACTGGATTACAAACGGCGGAAATGCCACTTATTATATTGTAATTGCGCAAACCAACCCTGAGAAAAAACATAAAGGAATCAATGTGTTTATCGTAGAAAAAGGTTGGGAAGGTTTTGTTGTGGGGGCCAAAGAAGATAAATTGGGAATTAGAGGAAGTGATACACATACATTAATTTTCAATGACGTTAAAGTTCCGAAGGAGAACAGAATTGGAGAGGATGGCTTTGGTTTCAACTTTGCCATGGCAGTTCTTAATGGGGGCCGAATCGGTATTGCTTCACAAGCTTTAGGAATTGCGGCAGGTGCGTATGAGTTGGCTTTAGCGTATGCAAAAGTGAGAAAAGCCTTCAACACCGAAATTATTAATCATCAAGCAATCGCATTCAAATTAGCAGATATGCACGTTAATGTAATGGCTGCACGTATGTTGGTGTACAAGGCAGCTGCAGAAAAAGATGAAGGAAAAGATATCTCAGAATCGGGAGCAATGGCAAAATTGTACGCTTCGCAAGTAGCGATGGATACAACGGTTGAAGCAGTTCAAATCCACGGAGGATACGGTTATGTGAAAGAATACCATGTAGAACGTATGATGCGTGATGCCAAGATTACTCAGATTTACGAAGGAACTTCAGAGATCCAAAAAATTGTGATTTCAAGAGCGATTTCTAAGAAATAATATGTAGCTTTATATAACTACTTTTTTAATTATGAAATACGTTTGGATTATTGTTGTAGCCGTTGTTCTCGGTTTAGCGGGTTTTATTTGGTACAAATTCTATTTTGTTTTTGGCGAAGGAGTCAAGTCAGGCGATCTTAACTATGCTGTTTACAAAGGCAACCTTTTTAAAACGTACGAAGGCAAGCTTATCCAGCGCGGATTTGGTGGAAATCCGAAAACGGGAAATCTCACAAGCTATGAATTCGAATTTTCTATTGAAAGTGAAGAGGTGTTTAAGCAGTTGGAACAAAATAGTGGAAAGTATTTTGAGCTTCACTACAAGGAATATCATGGCACACTACCGTGGCGAGGAAATTCCAAATATGTAGTTGATAAAGTAGTTAATATGAAAGAATAAAAATAAATGATCCGAAGCTTGGCTTCGGATCATTTATTATGATTCGGACGTTGTTGTGTAAAAATCTAAAAATTTATCCAAGGCATTTTTCCGATGGCTGATTTTATTTTTATCCTCAGGATCCATCTCGGCAAATGTGATTTCTTCGCCGTGAGCAACGAAAATAGGATCATAACCAAAGCCTTGGTGGCCGCGATTTTCGGTCAGCAATTCTCCATGCACCTTGCCCTCAAAGTAAAACGCACCTTGTTCGTTGTAGAAGCATAATACCGTAGTGAAATACGCGTTGCGATTTGAAACACCCTGCATTTCTTCCAACACTTTTTCAATATTTTTTGCAAAATCATGATCACCTGCATACCGTGCTGAGTAGATCCCAGGTCGACCATCGAGAGCTTCTACAACCAAACCGGAATCATCACCTAAACTTGGGATACCTGTTTTCTCGTAACAATATTTGGCTTTTATTAGCGCATTTTCTTCAAAAGTAAGTCCGTCCTCTACAATTTCATCATGCAAATTATAGTCGCGTAGGCTTTTTACAATATAGTCGTCGCCCAATATTTGTTGAATTTCTTCTTTTTTATGTTCGTTATGTGTTGCAATCAGCAATTCCATGGTAATATATAATTTAATACTAATTCGTTTCTTGTGACTTCGGATATTTCCTCTCAATCAGATAGGTTGTTAAAACTACGATACTAATTCCTAAACTCAAAACGGTTATCGACGAAATGTCAAAATAGTTTGCATAACTGTCGGTGCCCACATACTTAAACATTAAAGTCGCCATCAAATTATTGAATGCATGCATTAAAATAGGTAGGAGTAGGGATTTGGTACGCTCATAAACCAATCCCAGAACGTATCCTAGAAGCAGAGCCCCCGCAAACTGCCACAAATTCCCGTGTACAAGTCCGAACAGCAGGGCAGATATCCAAATCGCTTTGTTTGGGGACATTCCATTATTTATCATCCCCTTCTGTATGATGCCACGAAAGACTATTTCTTCAAAAATTGGAGCCATGAAAACAGCCGTAATAATCATTGTGGGAGTATCCATTGTCAGCCGAGAAATCAGATACGTAAACTGCTCATAGAGTTTACCAAATACAGGCCCTGTTGTAGGAATTCCATTGGTTAAAACCTCGGCTACAAGTCCCATACCGAAAATCATGGGGAAAACAAGTAACCAAGTGCCTACGTCTGTAGTTTCGAAATTAAAATTTAATTTTTTTTTGGTTTGATTACGACAAATAAGGTAGTCAAAAGCTAGTATAGCGCCCAACCACAGAAATAAATTGGTGAAAACTAGGAAATAATCATTTTCAATAACCGCTGTTCCTGTAATCGTGGAATATCCCAAAGCGATAAAAGAAATGATAATCGATGGGACAATTCCACCAGCAGCCAAAACCACCAAACCAAGCCAGTCAAACTTGTACTTTGGGAGCGTATGTATTGAATTCATTATTTAGATTTTGAAAACAAAGATAAATGATTTTCCAATCTCGCTAAAATTCACGATTTTTGCACCCATAATTTACGATATGTCAGATTTAGTAAAAGAAATACAAAAGCGTAAAACCTTTGGGATTATCGCACACCCCGATGCCGGTAAGACGACATTAACGGAGAAATTGCTTCTTTTTGGAGGAGCGATTCAGGAAGCAGGAGCGGTAAAATCCAATAAAATTAAGAAAGGCGCAACGTCTGACTTTATGGAAATCGAAAG
>JAYRQH010000087.1:0-15327 GCA_041910715.1 Bergeyella sp. | reverse complement strand
TGGTTTTCTTTTGATATTCATTCACCAACCCCACATTTACATTATGTCTGTCAAAACTTTTTTGGAAATTTAAGATATTTTGAATGTTCCAGTTCAGTCTATTTAGGTAGTTGTTTTCGATAAGTCCCTTTCTTGAAAAACCATCTCCGTGAACTTTGTTCCAGTATTGTAAACCTGTCGTTACAGAACGTTCCATACCTGCCTGTAAGCGATAATCTAACCACGATGTGATTTTAACATCCCCAGCAACACTTCCTAAAAATCTTGTAAGATCTGAAGTATATGCATTATGATTAACGATATAAGCAATATTGGTCAAGTCACTGGTGATCGGAATATTGTTTTCCCATTGCCCAACTCTACTCACTGTCCCCGTTGGGTTCGTGTAGATATTATATCCCGTTGGAGTACTTGGATCGTATATTGGTGTATTTGGCAATTGTCTCACTGCGCTAAACATGGCACCTGAAATGGAATTTACCCCGTTGTTTAGACCTTGGTAATTTGTCTCAGAATAGGCAACATTTGCTGAAATTTTAAACCAGTCCGTTACTTTCTGATCCGCATTCAATTTCGAAGTAAATCGTTGCATGGCATTTGGTCTGATAATCCCTTCTTGATAGGTATAACCTAAGGATGCGTAATAATTTCCTTGACCTAACCCACCAGAAAACGACACGAAGTGATCCTGTTGAGAAGCGGTTCTTAGAACTGCATCTTGCCAATCAGTATCGTACTGACTTCCTTTAGCCCAAACCGCATTTGCTTTCGCAGCTTTTTCATTTGCAATAACTAAGAAATCTTTAGTACCCAATAAATCAAATGTTTTTACTGGCTCTGCAACACTAAACTGATTATTATAGTTAACGGTGAACCTTCCACCTTTTCCTTTTTTAGTCGTTATTAAAATTACTCCATTAGCCGCTCTAGATCCGTAGATTGCCGTTGCCGCACCGTCCTTCAGAACTGTCATCGTTTCAATGTCCTCAGGGTTAATATCTCCTAATGCATTCGCTCCCGCGTATCCACCACCTGTATCACCAGAAATCATTGGCATACCATCAATCACGTACAATGGACTTGTTCCTGAAGAAATTGAGTTCACACCTCTAATCCTAACTACTGGCGCACTACCAATAACACCAGAATTGTTAACTACTTGAACACCCGAAGCTCTACCAGCTAACTGAGATTCAAAAGAAGGCGTATTAAGGTCGGCAATTGCATCTCCTTTAACGGTAGTTACGGATGAGGTAACATCTGTTTTTTTCTGCGTACCATAACCAACAACTACTACTTCTTCAATCTGCCTCTCGGTAGAAGCGGTGTCTGTTCTTTGTGCGTAAAGACTCTGCCCTAAAAAGAACACAGCTCCCGCAGTTAATACTTTAAACTTTACATTCATATTAAACACATTTTGAGTGTTGCGGCAAATATGTTAAAATGTTTTAACATACACAATAGTTTATATTTTTTATTTTTTATTGAATAAACTTTAATCATTTTATATTTTATAAGTGAAAAAAACAATCCACTATTACATAAATTAAAAAGAGGTTAATATGTATAAACTTATATATCCTTTAAATTTTAACAAACTTCCACAAAAAGAAACGCCTCTTGCAAAATGCAAGAGGCGTTTCTTTTATATAGTTTTTAAACTTACTTCAGTTTTTTCTTAACTGCCACTTCTTCATAAACTTCAAGGATATCGCCAACTTCAATGTCGTTGTACCCTTTCAAGTTCAGTCCACATTCATAACCTTTGGTAACTTCCTTCACGTCATCTTTGAAACGTTTCAAACTTTCAAGTTCGCCATCGTATTTTACGATTCCATCACGAAGCAATCTGATTTTTGAATTTCGAGTTACTTTTCCAGAAAGAACCATACATCCGGCAATAGATCCAACTTTTGAAATTCGGAACACTTCTCTAATCTCAACGTTACCAATTACCTGCTCTTTAATTTCTGGTGAAAGCATTCCTTCCATTGCTTCTTTAACATCATCAATGGCATCGTAGATTACAGAGTACGTTCTGATTTCAATTTCTTCTTTATCTGCAAGATCTTTAGCATTAGCACCCGCTCTCACGTTAAATCCGATTACAATACCATCAGAAGCGGTGGCTAACAAGATATCACTTTCCGTGATTTGCCCCACTCCTTTATGAAGGATATTTACTTGAATTTCTTCTGTTGAAAGTCGCTGAAGCATATCGGAAAGCGCCTCTACGGAACCATCCACATCTCCTTTCAGGATAATGTTCAGTTCTTTGAAGTCTCCCAATGCAATTCTTCGTCCGATTTCGTCAAGAGTAAGATGTTTTTTAGTTCGTATAGACTGTTCTCTTTGAAGCTGACCACGCTTATTTGCAATGGTTTTTGCTTCTTTCTCATCTTCGAAAATTCTAAATTTATCACCGGCCGTTGGCGCTCCATCCAAACCTAAAATAGTTACTGGCGTTGAAGGCCCTGCTTCTTTCATTGGTTTACCACGTTCGTCAAGCATTGCTTTCACCTTACCGTGGTTTACACCTGCAAGAATATAATCACCAACTTTTAACGTACCCGCTTGTACTAATAGATTCGTTACAAATCCGCGACCTTTATCTAAGGAAGCTTCAATTACTACACCTACCGCATTTTTATCAGGATTTGCTTTCAATTCAAGCATTTCTGCTTGTAGCAATACTTTTTCTAATAAAAGATCAACATTATTACCAAACTTCGCTGAAATTTCTTGCGACTGCACGCTACCACCCCATTCTTCAACAAGAATATTCATTCCGGAAAGTTGCTGACGAATGTTATCAGGATTTGCGTTCGGCTTATCCACTTTGTTAATGGCGATAATCATTGGAACCCCTGCAGCCTGCGCATGCGCGATAGCTTCTTTGGTTTGAGGCATCACATCATCATCCGCTGCGATAACAATAATTACGATATCAGTTGCCTGTGCACCACGAGCTCGCATCGCAGTAAACGCTTCGTGACCCGGTGTATCTAAGAATGTAATCTTCTGACCACTGTCCAGCTTTACACTATAAGCACCTATATGCTGCGTAATACCACCAGATTCACCTGCAATTACGTTGGCTTTTCTGATGTAATCCAACAAGGATGTTTTACCATGATCCACATGTCCCATTACGGTAACTACAGGTGGTCTTGTTACTAAATCCTCTTCATTATCCGGCTCTTCGTTTGTTGCTTCTTCTTCAAGATCCGCATCAGCGAATTCAATTTTATAACCAAATTCGTCTGCTACAAGCGTTAGGGTATCGGCTTCCAAACGTTGGTTCATGGTTACCATGACACCTAATCCGAAACATGCTGAGATTACTTCCGTTGCACTTACATTCATTAAGCTAGCCAGTTCGCCAACAGTAATGTATTCTGTAACTTTAAGCGTGGTATCTCTAGCTTCCATTTCCATCTGATGCTCTTCCTGCTCACGACGGAAACTTCGCTTTTCTCTACGGTATTTAGCACCTTTAGATTTACCTCCTTTGTTGGTTAGTTTTTCTAAAGTTTCTTTGATTTGATTTTTTACTTGCTCATCCGTCAATTCAACAGGCATAACGCGCTCTCTACGGTTACCGCCTTTTTTGTTGTTATTGTTGTTTGCACCACCGCGGTTGAAGCCACCACCTTGCTGAGGTCTGTTTCCTCCGCCTTGGTTGGTTTGGCCACCTTGCTGATTGGTTTGACCTGGTTGAGCAGGTTTCTCAATTCGTTTACGCTTCTTCTTATTGTTATTGTTGTTGTTTTTATTCGCGTTATTTGCGTTCGAAGAAGATTTTGGTTTTGTTTGAAATTGAGATAAGTCGACTTTTTGGTTTAAAATTTTCGGACCATCTAATTTTTGATAAACGGTTTCAATTTTTTCCACATCACCGGTGCCTTCCGAAGACTCCGCTTGTGGAGTTGCTTCCGGTTGCGCTTTTTCTTCGACTTTTTCAGCTGGTTTCTCTGCTGGTTTTTCTTCTTTTATTTCTGGTGCCGGAACCGCAACGTCTTCTACTTTCTTTTCAGGAGCCTGCGCTTTTGGTTTAGGCTTGCTAGAAGATTCTATTTGGCTGAGATCGATTTTATCTAAAACTTTAAATTCTTTTTTAGTTTCTCTTTCAACTACCTCCTCTTTAGCTGGCTCTGCAGGTGCAGGCTTTTCTTCTGCTGCATCTTCTTTGGTAGGATTAAGATCAATCTTACCTAAAATTTTAGGTTCGGTTTTTGAAGCCGCTTTTGCTTTAATAACTTCTGGTTCTTCTGGCTCAATAGCCAATTTTTCTTCCGGAACCTTGGAAATAATCACCTCATGAGAAGCTTTCCTTTGCTCGCTGTCGCTTGCAAACTCAGCCTTCAGTGTGGCGTATGCCTGTTCTTCCAATTGTGCGTTCGGGTTGCTTTCCACCTCAAAACCTTTAGCTTGTAGAAATTCTACCAGCCTGGACATCGAGATATTAAACTCCTTTACCGCTTTGTTTAGTCTAATTTTTGGCATGTATTAGTGTATTCTTTTTATTTGCTTAGTTGGTTATACTTGAAATGAACGTGAGATTAATCTTCGAATTCTGCTTTTAAAATCCCTTTCACTTCATCGATGGTTTCTTCTTCAAGATCCACCATTTTAGCTAATGCTTCATTGTCTTTCTCAAGAACGCTTCTTGCAGTCTTAAGACCTACTTTCTTAAATTCATCAATGACCCATGCTTCGATCTCATCGTTGAATTCGTCTAGTTCTACATCGTCATCCTCCACTGTTTCTCTGTACACATCAATTTCGTAACCCGTTAACGAAGATGCCAAACGAATGTTCTGACCTTGTTTTCCAATTACTTTAGAGATTTCTTCTACAGGGGTATACACTAGGGCATATTCTGTTTCAGGATTGATTTCAATTTTATTGATCGTCACATTTCCCAGAGCTCTTTTTACCAAAATCTCAGGATTTTTAGACCATTGGATTACGTCGATGTTTTCATTCTTCAATTCGCGTACCACACCGTGTATTCTTGAGCCTTTCACGCCAACACATGCTCCAACCGGATCAATTCTGTCATCGTAGGCATCCACTGCGATTTTTGCTTTTTCACCAGGAATACGAACCGCTTTCTTCAAGATGATGGTTCCGTCTTGAATTTCTGGAATTTCTAATTCCAAAAGTTTCTCTAGGAATTTCGGAGCTGTTCTTGAGATGATAATTTGAGGTTTAGCCCCTTTAAAATCGACACTTTCCACAATGGCACGAACGCTTTCGCCTTTTTTAAAGAAATCCGATGGAATTTGGTTTTCTTTAGGCATAATAAACTCGTTTCCTTCATCATCTAAAAGAATGACGTGCTGCTTTCTGATGTGATGAACTTCGCCTACCACA
This sequence comes from Bergeyella sp., assembly GCA_041910715.1. Classification (GTDB taxonomy): domain Bacteria; phylum Bacteroidota; class Bacteroidia; order Flavobacteriales; family Weeksellaceae; genus JAFAFC01. Next base: position 9,948 of record JAYRQH010000087.1, on the reverse strand, counting down.
ATTTCACCGATGCGATCACGGAACTGGTCGTACAGCATCGCGTTGTTATGCTCTTGCAATTTGCTTGCAAGAATCTGCTTCAAAGTCAAAATATTACGTCTTCCTAAGTGAGCGATAGGAATTTCAACCGTATACTCTTCACCCACCTCGAAACTATCGTCAATTTTTTTAGCTTCGGTAATTTCAATTTCCAAATCATCATCTTCCGACATTTCGTCTTCTACGATGGTTTTGTTTAAGAAAATCTGAAAGTCACCTTTATCTGGATTCACAATCACATCAAAATGATCATCTGAATCGTATCTTTTCCTCAATAAAGTTTTCAGGGAATCTTCAATGATCGCCATCAAATCAATCTTACTGATCCCTTTTTCATCCTTGAAATCACCAAAGGATTCTATGAGTGCTAAATTATCCATTTATGTAGTTCTGATTTTTATTTTCTATTTGTATTAAAATTTCACTGCGACTAGCGCTTTCTTTATTTCGGCATAAGGAATGAATTTTTCTTCTTCCACATCCACTTTACCTTTGCCAATATCTTTTGGCTTTCGATACCTCAACATCAAAGTTACGCCGTTTTCATCGGCTGCAACAATTTCACCAGATATTTTTTGTTCATCTTGAAGAACAACATCAAGATCTCTTCCGATGTTTTTTCTGAACTGTCTCGCATCTGTAAGAGGCTCAGAAAGCCCTCCAGACATCACTTGCAACGAAAAATCTTCTTCTTCGCGATCCATATTATTCTCAATAGCACGGCTCGCATCCAAACAATCCTGAAGCGAAACCCCTTGATCTCCATCCAATGTTACCACAATGTCGTTTCCTGCAGAAATCTTCAGACTGATCAAAAAAAGATCGGGTCTGGTTTCTAGGAACGCCTGTAACAAATCTTCAACTTTATCTTTAAACATCATAGCTTGAACGAATTAACCGAATTTACGAACTGACAAAATCGTGGTACGAAAAAAGGCTTTCTTCCGAAGCCTTCCCATCTGTCCCTGTAAATCTTTCGCAAAGATATGAAATTCTAATAAAATACGCAAATTAGATTCTTAACCAATTTGTTACACCACTTTTATGGGCAAATCACATTTTCAGTTCACGTTAAAAAAAATGAGTATTTTTGCCCCAAATTTCAACTCGTACACATGAATATCAGCATTGTAGGCACAGGCTACGTTGGCTTATCCAACGCCATTTTATTGGCTCAACATCATCACGTTATCGCTTTGGACATCGTTCCAGAGAAAGTTGATATGCTTAACAACAGAATTTCACCCATTGAAGACAAGGAAATCATCGAATTTTTGTCCGATAAAAATCTACACTTCAGAGCTACAACCAATAAGGAAGAAGCATATAAAAATGCCGATTACGTTATTGTGGCAACGCCTACAGATTACGATCCCAAAACCAATTATTTTAATACGACAAGTGTTGAAAGCGTGGTGAAAGACGTAAAACAATACAATCCCAACGCGGTGGTTATTATAAAATCTACGGTTCCGGTTGGATTTACCGAAAATCTAAAGAAGGAATTGGATTTTGACAACATCTTGTTTTCGCCCGAATTCTTACGCGAAGGAAAAGCGCTTTACGATAATCTTTATCCATCCCGTATTATCATTGGTGAACAGAGCGAACGTGCCCGCATCTTTGCAGATTTATTGCAAGAAGGCGCAATTAAAAAAGATATTCCAGTACTGTTTACTAACGCGACTGAGGCGGAAGCCATCAAGCTGTTTTCAAATACTTATTTAGCGATGCGTGTTGCTTATTTCAATGAATTGGACAGCTATGCACAGATTTATGGTTTAGACAGCAAGCAAATTATCGAAGGCGTTGGACTCGATCCACGAATCGGAAATCACTATAACAATCCATCGTTTGGATACGGAGGATATTGCTTACCAAAAGACACAAAACAGCTTTTAGCCAACTATGATTCGGTTCCCAACAACCTGATACAAGCGATTGTTGATGCCAACCGCACCCGAAAAGATTTTATTTCAGATTCTATTATTGCAAAGCAACCTAAAAAAGTGGGAGTTTACCGTTTGATCATGAAATCGGGTTCAGACAATTTCCGAGCTTCCGCAATCCAGGGGATTATGAAACGGATAAAAGCCAAGGGAATTGAAGTGGTTGTTTATGAACCTGTTCTTCACGAGAAAACATTCTTCGGATCTAAAGTTTCCGATGATTTGGAGGAATTTAAGCGCGAGTGCGATGTTATCATTTCCAACCGACTTGCGCCCGAATTGGATGACGTAAAAGATAAAGTGTACACAAGAGATCTTTTCGGAAGCGATTAATTTTTAACTAAAAACTACCGCTTGATGAAGAACAAACTTATTTTACATATCGTTTTTGCAATGCTATTGGCTTTTACAGTCAGTAGTTTTGTTTATTTGTCTTTCGGTAATATTTATTCGAATACCATCCTCAATTACGAAACTTTCAATACACAATTTCGATCGGGAATTTACCAATACCGAATTTTAAGTGGAAAATTACTGATCTGGACTTATGAGTTTTTAGGAAGTCTCGGATTGAATTATGATGTCTTTAAACTGAAATTTTTCAATCCCGATTCGGAGCCGCAAATGTATTTAGCATTTTATCTTTTGAATACGGTTTTCACGATTTTGTCGGCGGCAGTTTTGGTTCTAATTTTTGAAACCAAACGGATTAAAGCCACCTCATCCGAAAAATTGATGATGACGTGCTTGGCCATTTTTGCGATGTTAATTACCCAATTTGCACTTTCTCCCTACGATTGCAGTAGTTATTTTTTTCTGCTAATTTTTATCTATGTTTTTCTTCAGTACCTAGAAAAAGGGAAATTGTGGCAACTGATTTCTTTAGCGGTCATCATTTTAATATCCACTTTAAACCGTGAATCTTCCGCTTTGAGTTTGTCCTTTGCAGCCACCTTATTACTCCACGATTTTGGTTTTAAACGAAAGAGCATCACAACGCTTTTGTTATTGGGCGGTATTTTTGTTGGAACGTATTTGGGCTTGAGATTTTCTGCAGAAAACTTTTCAACCAACGATGGAAATTTACTCACAGAGAATTTCACGCAACCTAAAAACTATCTTGGAATGCTTTTTTGGGTGATTTTCTTCTTGCTAACAATTCTTCTTGCCAATAACCGAGTCAACCGCAAACAGATTATTATTTTTCATCTATGGGCACTTCCGTACATTCTGATGTGTTTCTACACCGGAATTTTATATGAAGTGCGGCTCTACATTCCGATTTTCCTTGGCGCATTGGTTTTAAGCAAATACGAAACAAAAACACTCACATAAACACAGACCTCAACACAAATGATAAAAAAACTAATTAACTTTCTCTCTTTATTTGCACTTGCGGTGCTTATTGTCAATGCAATGTTTATTTATCCATCCGCGGACGACTTTTCCTATTTTGTGAAGCAAAGAGATTATGGTTTTTGGGCTTTTCAGGAATGGCATTATTTCAATTGGGGCGGTCGATACATTCCTAATATGATTTTGGGAAGTTTTGATTTTAATGGAGCTGGACTCTATTATTATCGCTTGATTGCCATGGCTGTAATTTTTTGTCTTTATTTTTCGCTGTATGGCTTTACAAAACGAATTCTTCAGCCAAAAGATCCATTTTTCACTTCAAATTTGATGTTTTTAGCGTATTGTTTTTCTTTATACAGCTTGTCGCAGGAGTTTTATTGGATGCCAGGCAGCATCACCTATACTTTAAGTTTAATTCTCTGCCTAGTATCCTGGATGATACTCGAAAAAAGTAAAAATCCCGTTTATTTTTTCATTAATGTTTTGATTATTGTTGTTTTAAATGGCACCAATGAAATTTCGACCTTGTTTTTTAACGGTTCACTGCTTCTGTATTTGTTTTTCCAATTTATACAAACCAAAAAAATCAATATTCCTGTTTTCATTTTATTTGTGATCAGCGTAGGTTGTATGCTGGCATCAATTTTAGCTCCAGGTAATAGCGTTCGCACCCTTTCTGAAAACAATCCCAACACCCATAATTTAGTATTTTCACTATCACGAGCTGTTTTCAGAACTGGATTTTTCTTGGCGGAAAGACTTTTCATTTTCTTGATTTTAGGACTGATTTTATTTCACCAACTTCAAAAAAGAAATTTAAAAATCAAACTTCCGAATGTTCCAAAAGGCCTTCTCAAGGTGTTATGCATTATTTTTCCATTTACGGTTTTATGCTTTGGAATTTTCCCAAGCTATTATGCCACAGGTAGAATTCCGCCCGAGCGAACCGTCAATACAATTGCTTTTTTCTTTATGATCGCCATTATATTCAGCATTCATTTGTATAAAGATAATTTTAATACATCTGAAAAATTACAGTGGCAACCCATTTTAAACTACGTACCGGTTTTATTGGTGGTGCTTCTTGCTGTTTACCCAAACCATTTGCGAAGCAACATCTATGATTTGTTTTCGGGAAGATCCATGCAATTTGAAAAAGAAATGAGGGCAAGAGATGAATACCTAAAATCGACCTCAGATGCAGTGGTCACCGTAAAAAAAATAAGCGTGTTGCCCAATACCCTTTTATTTAGAGATATTTCGGAAGATCCTAATACGTTTTTCAATCATTATTTTGCCCGATTTTACAATAAAAAATCTGTAAGCGTTCATGAATAATCAAAATATTGTCATCATCCCTTGCTACAACGAGGAAAAAAGACTTAAAACAGAGGTTTATTTGGAGAGCTTGAAAAAACTTCCCAATATCAGCATACTTTTTGTGAACGATGGAAGCAAAGATCGAACGCTAGATGTTCTACACAACCTTGCCGCTCAACTTCCCAATCAGATTTCAGTTTTGAATGTTGATAAAAATGCGGGTAAAGCCAATGCAATCTATCAAGGGGCGAAAGAAGCGTTTAAGAAAAACCCGGAATACATCGGCTATATTGATGCCGATCTGGCAGTTTCTTTGGAAGCCTTTCACGAATTGTTGGAAGTTGCCAAAACACAACAAAAAAGCTTTGTTTTCGGTTCGCGTTGGAAAAGAATCGGATCCAAAATCGACCGAAAATTGTCGCGACATCTTATTGGTCGGGTATTCGCAACCATCGCCAGTAATCTGCTCAATTTGGATGTTTACGACACACAGTGTGGTGCAAAAGTGATGGATGTAAAAACCGCTCAACACGTTTTTGCAAAGGCTTTTAATGTCAATTGGGTTTTCGATGTCGAAATTTTCTTTCGTTTGCTTCAGATTTTCCCAAGAACGCAATTTGAAACCCATGTTGTAGAATTTCCTTTAAAAGAATGGCATGATGTGGAAGGCTCGAAGGTGAAAATATCGCATTCCATCAATATCTTGAAGGATTTTATGGTTTTAAAAAAGGTATATGGAAGCTAAAACAAAAAATTACAACAGCATCGATGCAGCCAAGTTTGTAATGGCTATTTTGGTGATGTCCATCCATATTTACACGGGTTTCCCTGAAGAAATCAATTCGTTTATTGCTAACGGTTTGGCGCGGATTGCGGTACCCTTCTTTTTTATCGCTTCAGGATTTTTCTTTTTTAGAAAGGCAGAAAATTTACAATTAAAAAATCTGTTTAAAACACTGAAAAGAATCGCTCTACTGTTCATTGGCTGGACGGCTATTTATGGAATTTATGTATACTTTACCACATTTATTCAGTCAGAACACGCATTACTCAATGGCTTCTACTTCCTAAGGCGACATCTGCTTCTCAATCCGTATGCGCATTTATGGTTTCTACCTGCTCTAACGATCGGACTTTCCATGGGTTGGGTTTTTCTAAAATTTAACCTTAAGAAAACAGCGTTGATTATTGGATTTGCACTGTATTTTGTCGGCGTTTTAGGTGATTCGTATTACTATTTAGCCATCAAAAATCAACTGATAAAATCAGTTTTTGACGCCTATCTTCAGTACTTTACCAATTTTCGTAATGGTGTTTTTTTCGGAGTTGCTTTTGTAATTCTATATGACACCTTTCAAAATATGTCCCGAAAAAACCTCGTTTTTTTATCGTTAATATCGTTGACAGGTATTCTTGTCGAATATTTTTTTGTGAAAAACAACAGTTACGCTTTAGATTACAATATGTATTTTTCCCTGCTGATTTTTACACCCTCATTTTTCCAATTGTTACTTAAAACGCCGTGCAATATATCTGCTTCCACGGCTTTATTTTTCAGGGAATACAGCATGGGAATTTACTTTCTTCACCCATTGATAAAAGAACTCAACCCTATTGATTGGGGATTGATGCGTTTCCCGATGATTGCCATCGAATGCATGGTAGTCATTTTCATCATTAAAAAACTAAAAATACCTATCTTGAGCTTCTTGCTGAAGTGATTGGCACCTAGAATGTACTCATTTTAAAGGGCTTCAACAACCGAAAAATATTACTATTTTTGCAAAAACAAATGATTTGAAAACAACCGTTTATAGTTCTGATAAACAAACGCATTTTTTCAGAGAACTTAAAGATATATTAAAAGACCTAAAATCCTCCCAATTTCTCGCTATACAAATGACCAAGCGAGATCTGAAGGCGGAATACAGACAATCGGTACTCGGTTTTTTCTGGGCATTTGCGCCTATCCTGATGAATTCATTGGTATGGATTTTCCTGAGTAGCTCGGGTGTTGTAAAAATTTCGGGTTCACAATCCATTCCGTATATAGCCTTTGTGGTGGTGGGAACGACCCTGTGGAGCATCTTTACCGATTGCCTGCTCCTTCCTTTAAATGCTGTCAACAGCAACAGAAACATACTTTCGAAAATCAATTTTCCTAAAGAAGCTTTAATTCTTTCAGGACTATATAAAATGGTTTTCAATCTGGCATTGAAACTTATTTTGGTCATCGGAGTTTTAGTCGCTTATCAAATTGTGCCTACCGCCAACATCATCTTTTTTCCGGTGTATCTGTTGGCTCTGACCCTATTTGCGTTAGCGATAGGATTATTAGTAACACCGCTTGGACTCATCTATACGGACATCAGCCGAATCATCAGTAATGCTGTATCTCTCATGATGTACATCACACCAGTTGTCTACGCTGCGCCATCCATTGGTTTATTCAAAGTATTATTTGCTTTCAACCCACTTACCTATTTATTCACGGATGCACGAGCTTCCTTATTTGGTTTACCGTTAGAGAGTCTCTCTTTTACTTTGATTTTACTTGCAGTGAGCCTCGTCGTGGTATTCATTGGCTTGGTTATATTCCGAAAGGCGATGCCTATAATTATTGAAAAAATATCCGGATAGATGATGGAAAATACGAATGAGGTTTTAGTAAAAGTTCAAAATGTTTCAAAAAAGTTTTCTCTCGATTTGAAAACAGGCTTGAAATATGGCGCTTTGGATATCATAAAAAGTACATTTGGCGTCAAAATAAAAAAAGACCTTCGACCAAAAGAATTTTGGGCGGTGAAAAATATCAGTTTTGAACTAAGACGTGGCGAATGTATTGGATTAATCGGTCATAACGGTGCGGGTAAAAGTACTTTATTAAAGGTTTTGAATGGATTGTACAATCCCGACAAAGGACAAATCACTCTCAAAGGAAAAATTGGTGCACTGATTGAATTGGGTGCAGGTTTTAATCCCATATTGACGGGGAGAGAAAACATCTATAATAATGCCTCTATCTTAGGATTTACGAAAGCAGAAGTTGATGATAAAATTCAGTCCATTATTGATTTCTCGGAAATAGAACAGTTTATTGATTCTCCGGTGCAAAATTATTCTTCAGGAATGAAAGTCCGCTTAGGATTTGCCGTAGCAGTACATTTAGAACCAGACATTCTGCTTATTGACGAAGTTTTGGCAGTTGGAGATTTAGGATTTGTCCTAAAATGTTTCAGTAAAATTGATGAATTACTACCTAAAACGGCCATGATATTCGTGTCGCATTCTATGCCTATGGTATCTCGGATTTGTAACGAAATTATATTGATGGATCACGGCTCTGTAGAGTATCAGGGAAATGATATCGGTAAGGGTGTTCAAATGTATTACAATAAATTTTCTAATAATGAAAATACTGAAGTATATAACAGCGGCGAATTTTCATTAATTTCAAAAGAAAGTGACACTGAAAATTTCATAATACATCCTAAAAAAGATTTTTCTTTAACTTTAAAGTTTAAAATTGAGCATTTTAAAAAGGAAACTCCGCCATTTCTCTATATAGAATTTAAAGACAAGGAGCAGCGACCGATTGCGGGAACATATGTACATGCAGAAACCAAATTGAGTACAAATGCACAATACATCACATACCAAACTCGCATTAAAAACCCATTATTCACCTTGGGTAAATATGTTATAGATGTGGGATTGTACGATGCAAAAACAGAAACTCCCTATTATCGGTTGAATAATGCATTTGAGCTTACTTGCGAAAGCAACCGACAAATGTGGATACCAATTGAAATAGAAACAGAGAACCAAATTACCATTCAGAATTAATATGATTCCCGTAACCAAACCTTTTCTTCCGCCTCAGGAGGAATACCAAAAATATCTTGACGGCATCTGGAAGCGCCAGTGGCTTACCAATATGGGACCATTGGCCAGCCAGTTGGAGATGGAATTGAAAACACACCTGAACGTGAGTCATCTTTTGTTTGTTACCAACGGAACCGTTGCGATACAAATGGCAATAAAGGCACTTGAAATTACGGGCGAAATTATTACTACTCCTTTTTCCTTTGTGGCTACCACTTCCAGTATTGTTTGGGAAGGCTGCACACCCGTTTTTGTGGACATCGACAAAGACAGTTTGTGCATTGATCCCAAAAAAATAGAAGCTGCCATTACTGAAAAAACGCAAGCCATTCTTGCAACGCATGTGTATGGTAATCCATGCGATGTCGTTGCGATTGAATCCATTGCAAAAAAGCATGACCTGAAGGTAATATACGACGCTGCCCACGCTTTTGGAGTCCAGGTTAACGGAAAATCGATTTTTGAGTATGGTGACATTTCAACATGCTCACTTCACGCCACCAAATTGTACCATTCCGTAGAAGGTGGGCTGTTGATTACTAAAGATGCTGATCTTTTAAAAAAGCTTGCTTACATCCGCAATTTTGGTATTTCTGGATTTGATACTTTTGCCGAATTAGGCATCAATGGTAAAAACTCAGAATTTCATGCAGCAATGGGTTTAGCCAATTTAAAATATGCGAACTCCATTCACTTGAAGCGTCAGAAACTTTGTGCCGTGTATGATCAATGGCTAAAAGGTCTTCATGCAACAAAACCAAAATGGCATGCACAATCCAAAGAAAATTATGCCTATTATGTGGTAATTTTAGAATCGGAAGAATTGCTCTTGAAGTTGAAAACAGCGCTTGATAATTACGAAATTTCCACAAGAAGATATTTTTACCCCAGCTTGGCATCAGCACTTCCATACTTAGAACCGCGAGAACTTCCCATAACTGATGATATTGCGAAAAGAGTACTTTGTTTGCCGTTGTACTACGACCTGACAGAAGAAGAGGTGGAATACATTTGCCGAACCGTTTTACGAATTCAAAATAATTAACTATGCTCATTATTGGTGCGAAAGGCTTTGCTAAAGAAGTTTTAGAGGTTTGTCATCAAAATAACGAACTTCAGAACTTGGTATTTTATGATGATGTTAACAGCGACATGGGAGATTTGCTGTATAATCAATTTCCTGTGCTTAAAAATATCGATCAAGCGAAGGACTATTTCGAAAATACAGACAATCGTTTTACGATTGGTATTGGCAACCCTCAGCTTCGAAAAATGCTTTATGAAAAATTTTCTGCTATTGGCGGAATTTTTCAATCGAGAATTGCAAGTTCGAGTATTATTGGTCATTACGGCAATTTCATAGGTGAAGGTTGTAACATAATGCAGAAGGTAATTCTCA
>JAYRQH010000086.1:0-3013 GCA_041910715.1 Bergeyella sp. | reverse complement strand
TTTTAGGGCTGAGATTCATTCGATCCGCAATTTCTTTGTACGTTAATTCCGAACAAGCAAAACGAATAAATTCAAGTTCGCGCTCTTTTAAATCGGCAATCATTTTATCAGCCACGATTTCTTCCGTACGCAATTTCAGTAAGGTTTGGGTGACAATATCCGTATAAAATATTCCTTTGCTATGCACCATATCAATAGCTTCAAAAAGCGTTTCCGGAGCCATATCTTTCAGCAAATACCCTTTGGCTCCTGCTTTTAGCATTTTGATTATCGTTGCTTCATGATCTTCCATCGTAAGGGCAATCACTTTTACCTCGGGATGCAGTTTTGATAGACACTCCGTAGCCTCAATCCCATTTTTGAATGGCATGTTGATGTCCATCAAAACGATTTCAGGCTTTATTTTAGCAGCTTCTATTTCTTCTAACAGTTTTTCACCATTATTTGCGTTTATGACCACTTCAAATTTTTTGTTGGAAGAAATCATGTTCTCAATGGCTTTTGAAACTAATTTATGATCGTCTGCAATTGCAATTTTAATGGTTTCCATAGCGTTTTATTTTGGTTTTAGGACGGCTTTGGGTAGACTATGATATTTTCGGTACCAAATTCTTCTGATGAATGTGTGGTAATCTCGGCATTGATCAAAAGTACTCGATTCTGAATATTCTTAAGCCCCGATCCTTCTTTTAGTAAATTCAAATCATAACCTTTACCGTAATCTTTTATCAATACTTCAAGTATCGTAGGATTATTTTTTATGTGAAGATCTATTTTTCGGGCTTTGGAATGCTTTAGCGAATTATTCAATAACTCTTGGATGACGCGAAAAAGGATGAGTGCATGTTTAGAGTCGAGTATAATTTTATCAGCAGGATAGAGATAATTGATTTTTACCTGATCCAATTTGTTGATTCTGTTAACTTCCAATTGCAGCGACTCGACCAAACCAAAACTCTCCACATTCTCCGAAATAAATATTTTAGAAAGATTTCGTATATCCTGAATGCATTCTCCAATAATATCATTGATTTCTTCTAAATCCTGCTGCGTCCTGTAATCGGATTTGCTTATCAGTTGACTATTCAGCATTTTGGCAACAGACAGTTTTTGTCCCAAGTCGTCATGCAGTTCTCGTCCAATATTAGACAATGTTTGTTCCTGAACTTCTCGCGCTGTGCTCATAATTTCTTTGTCGAATTTGCTCTTCTGTGCAACTTTAGATACCAGGAGCTGGGTTTTTTTTTTGATGAAAAACAGATAAACCAAAACAAACATAATCACCACCATAAAAAATATGATGGTAGAATAGATAATTAAAATTTCCACATTTCCAAATTTCATTACGTCTCTATTTTCTTTGTGATGAAAAGTCCAAGGATCATTGTGGCATAACCTATAACGTTAATAGACAGTAAGATACCTCTAAAAACCCAAATATCCATTGCATTTTGTGCAGCACTGCTTATAAGAAATAAAGGTAATAAACATATATAAATAATGAACAATCCGATTGTAATCCAGAATGGATAATAGGAGGTGATATTTAAAATTTTTTCGGTCTGAAAGGTTTCATAGAAGAACAATCCAAAGGTTGCCAAAAGCAAAATACAGTCAATAAAGTAGGTGAAATTTGGAAATGATTTGAAGAAATTTGGAATTAATACGATTGATAGTATGTAGTTTAAAAAGAATAGAACAATGATAATTCGCTGCAATCTCTTTGCGAGCGAGGATTCAAATAATCGGTAGTAATAGTAGAAAATGAAAAAAAATGCGAATAGAAATACGCCAATAATGAAAACCTTCACCGATTCCTTTCTTAGAATAATTCCCAAATAACTTGAGGTTAATTCGGATGCGACAATAAATATTAATGATATGATAAAGAAAATAATTTCTTTACCTAAGTGTCGCCTAAAGTAAATTACGCCAATTACCAGAATTATTTCCAGAAGATTGACTACCAAACCCCACGTAACTGACATTAGTATGCGGATTATTATTAATGTGGTGGCGTAAGAGTTCCCAAATTTAAAGCGGGAACATCTCCCATGCCATCACCATCATCTCCCGATTGTGCTTTAGAGATCGCCTTATTTTCTACAGGTATCAGATACGAAGTTTGATAGCCTTTATACATTTCTTCTTGCCTTCTATCAACAACCTGATCTTTTGGATACTGACCCATTACAACTTTTACTCCTGGATTTTTAATTCCTCTTTTGGTCGCTTCCTGCTTCACAAAAGCAAGATAACCTTCCAATACATCCAAGTCATAATATACTTCTCTAGAATCGGGATCTTTTCGGTTGGCATTGATTAGTTTATAATTTCCATTTTCGTATTCAGAAGCTAAAATTTGAGCAATCTTACGATCAATCAAATGTTCTTTGTATTGATCTGAAGCTGTGTTTGGAGAGGGACTTTTTTGTTTTTCATTACAGGACATCAAAACACAGCATGTAATTAGTGCAGAAGCAGTCAGTTTTTTAATAATTTTTGTTTTCATAGTTTTTTGTAGTTAGTTTTAATCAAATTTAACATATATTTGAACACCTAAATAGGGAATTTCACCCTTTTTACTGCTTTTTCAAAAAATTGCCCGTTTATGCCTCAAGATTTAGCTGCGAATTTGCAGCAAATTAAAAATCAGTTACCTGCTCATGTTCAATTAGTTGCAGTATCCAAAACACATTCTGCAGAAAGTGTAAAAGTACTTTATGATGCTGGACAGCGTATTTTTGGCGAAAATAAAGTGCAGGAAATGGTAGAAAAGATGCAGAAGCTTCCTAATGATATTCAGTGGCATTTGATAGGTCATCTGCAAAGCAATAAGGTAAAATATATTGCGCCGTTTGTAAGCGTGATTCAAAGTGTGGATTCTGAAAAACTTTTACACGAAATCAATCGTCAAGCAGAAAAAAATAATCGAAAAATTGATGTGCTCTTGCAAGTTAAAATTGCATCCGAAGATACAAAAACCGGTCTTGAGGTGTCCGAAACGAAAGAG
>JAYRQH010000085.1:0-12401 GCA_041910715.1 Bergeyella sp. | reverse complement strand
TCAACTATATGAAATGTGGCATCGTCGGTTTACCAAATGTCGGAAAATCAACTCTTTTTAATTGCTTAAGCAATGCTAAAGCACAATCTGCAAACTATCCATTTTGTACCATTGAACCAAACTTGGGTACTGTATCAGTTCCAGATCCTCGATTGAACAAATTGGAAGAATTGGTGCAGCCGGAGCGCGTGATTCCTGCCGTGGTAGAAATTGTGGATATAGCAGGTCTAGTAAAAGGAGCGAGCAAGGGCGAAGGTCTTGGGAATCAGTTTCTTGCTAATATCAGAGAATGTGAGGCAATCATCCACGTTCTGCGTTGTTTTGAAAATGGAAATATTGTCCATGTAGAAGGTTCTGTAGATCCTTTACGTGATAAAGATATTATCGATATCGAGCTTCAGTTAAAAGATCTCGAGACCGTAGCAAAAGCTGCTGAAAAGGCTAAAAAATTTATCAAATCAGGAAAAAAAGAAGACGTTCTTCGTTTTGAAACCCTTCAAAAATTAGAGAAATTTATCGAAGATGGTAATAACGCACGAGAATTCCCAACAGATGATTTCACAAAACCGATTTTAGATGAGGTTCAGATGCTTACCAATAAACCGGTGCTGTATGTTTGTAATGTTGATGAAAATTCCATTAAAAACGGGAACGAGTGGATTGCAAAAGTAGAAGAAATGGCAAAGCGTGAGAATGCCGAAGTGGTTGTTCTTGCAGCTCAAATAGAAGCGGATATCAATGAACTGGAGACCTTTGAGGAAAGACAGATGTTCCTAGAAGAATTAGGATTGGAGGAGCCTGGAGTTAATCGTTTGATTCGTAAAGCTTATGATTTACTGCAACTGCAAACCTACTTCACAGCGGGGGTAAAAGAAGTACGTGCTTGGACGATCGAGCAGGGGTGGACCGCACCGCAAGCCGCAGGAGTTATTCATACCGATTTCGAAAAAGGGTTTATCCGTGCAGAAGTTATTCAGTACGAAGATTTTGTTACGTACGGTTCCGAAGCGAAAGTAAAAGAGGCGGGTAAACTTTCTGTCGAAGGGAAAGAATATATCGTGAAAGATGGAGATGTTATGCACTTCAGATTTAACGTCTAAATCCATTTTTCATCATTTATAAACTATAAAAGTGCTGTTTTATCAGCACTTTTTTTTATTTTTAACTGATACTAAACTTATGAAAGAATTCTTCGAAAACTATCCCTACGTTTTACTGATTTTAGAAGCTTTATATCTTGGTTTTACCATTTTACTAGGCGGTAAAATCATTATGGATACTAAGACGACGAGTAAAACGTTGGCGTATCTTATGCTGATTATCTTTTTGCCAATTGTGGGGATTATCATTTACTTCGTTTTTGGCGTCAACTACCGAAAGAATAAGTTTTATAAGTTTAAAATAGAGCATAACGAAAAGATTTATCAGGAAATTCGGAAATTTATTCAAACGGAACACCAATCTTCCCTAGAAAAAACCTCGGTAAACGAGCATCGCTTTCTGAAAACAATTGATTTTCTCTACCACGGCTTCTATTCGCCATTAACGCACAGTAACTATGCTGAAGTTTTGATTAATGGAGAAGAAAAGTTCCCCAAAGTCTTAGAAGTCCTTAAAAACGCTAAGCATCACATTCATTTAGAGTATTATATCTATGACAATGATCGTATTGGTAATGAAATTGCCGAAATTTTAATGCAGAAAGCACAAGAAGGTGTGCAAGTTCGCCTGCTGTATGATGATTTAGGGAGTTCTAAATTAACAAAAAAATTTCGGGAAAATCTCACAAAAGCTGGTGTAGAAGTTACTCCGGTGAATAAAATTACCTTCAGAGTATTTGCGAACCGCATAAACTATCGTGATCACAGAAAAATAATCATTGTAGATGGTTTGCATGTTTTCACAGGCGGAATCAATGTTTCAGACAAGTATATCAACCCAAATCCGAAAATTTACTGGCGCGATACACACCTATATATGCGCGGGAATTGTGCTTATTATTTTCAGTTTTTATTTTTAGGTAACTGGATGCTTGCTACCGAAAAAATGGTTGCTGTCGATCGTTCATACTTCAATCAAGAGATCGAAGTGGAAGGTGATAAACTAATTCAGGTCGCTGTTAGTGGTCCCGATATCAAGCCAGGAATCATGCTTTCTACAGCTTCCACGATTTATGCTGCTCAAAAAAGAGTATACATCACGACACCGTATTTTATTCCGACCACATCAATTCTAAATGCCATCAAACAACAGGCAATTGCAGGTGTTGATGTACGGCTTCTCGTTCCAAAAAATGGAGATTCTTGGATGGTGAATGCGGCGGCATACTCATATTATCAGGAATTATTGGAGTGTAATGTGAAAGTCTATTTCTATGAAAAAGGCTTCGTGCACGCGAAAACCATGCTTGTAGATGATGATTTTGCCTGTATTGGTACTGCAAATATGGACATCCGAAGTCAGGAATTGAATTTTGAAGTCAACACCCATATCTACAATTCGGAAATCAATGCGAAACTTGCAGCCTCTTTCTTTGAAGATTTAAGATCAAGTACAGAGATTCGACTGGAAGATTGGGAGAAAAGAGCAAAAGGTCGTGTGTTTTTCGAACATCTTGCGCGACTGATGTCGCCTCTATTGTAACAAATTAGGAGCTTGTTGAACTAATTGTATACGTAATTAAAAGTTTAAAAAAAATGAAAAATCACGAGATAGATTATCAAATATTTGGCGAAGAGCTTCAGTGCGTTGAGGTGGAATTGGATCCTCAAGAATCGGTTATTGCAGAACCTGGAGGTTTTATGATGATGACGGAAGGAATTTCTATGGAAACCATGTTTGGTGACGGAAGTAACAAAAGTGGAGGATTGATGGGGAAGCTTTTTTCCGCAGGAAAGCGTATGCTTACGGGAGAAAGTCTCTTTATGACGGTTTTCACCAATACATCTTCGGACAAAAGACAGGTTAGTTTTGCGGCGCCTTATGCAGGCAAAATTATTCCACTAAATCTAGAGCACTATGGCGGCAAAATTATTTGTCAAAAGGATAGTTTCTTATGTGCAGCCAAAGGTGTTTCGATTGGAATTGAATTTCAGAAAAAAATGGGAACCGGTCTTTTTGGGGGCGAAGGTTTTATCATGCAAAAGCTGGAAGGCGACGGTATGTGTTTCGTGCATAGTGGCGGCCACGTTATCGAGCGTGAATTGAAGCCAGGAGAAATACTAAAAGTGGATACCGGATGTATCGTTGGTTTTACACAAACCGTTGATTATGATATTCAGTTTGTCGGCGGGATTAAAAATTCACTTTTTGGAGGCGAAGGTTTGTTCTTTGCTCAGTTGCGAGGTCCCGGAAAAGTGTGGATTCAAACTTTGCCTATTAATCGCTTAGCGGGCCGCATTCTTCAGTACGCTGGAGGAAGAAAAGGCGAAGAGGGAAGTGTGCTTGGGAAATTAGGAAATCTCTTGGATGGTGACGGATTTTAAATAAAAGTGCATTAATAAATAGAAGAATCAGGGTGTTTGTCATCCTGATTTTTTTCTTGATGTGATAAAAATTTGCTGAAAAATAAGTGAATAAACGTCGAATTTAATTTTCAAATATCTTGGTATTTCATTAAATTTGTGAGTTATGCGAATAGCATAGTTTTTCAAATTTGAGGGAATTGTATGAGTGAAAATCAACCACAGGTAAATTATTCAGAAGAAAATATCAGAACGCTGGAATGGCAAGAGCATGTACGCTTGCGTCCAGGGATGTACATCGGGAAACTGGGTGACGGCTCTTCTGCGGATGATGGTATCTATATTTTGTTGAAGGAAGTTATTGATAACTCGATCGATGAGTTTCGTATGAAAGCGGGTAAACGTATCGAGATCAAGCTGGATGACAACAAAGTTGTGATTCGTGATTACGGACGAGGAATTCCCTTGGGGAAAGTCGTAGACGTTGTGTCCAAGATGAATACCGGTGGTAAATACGATTCAAAAGCATTCAAAAAATCCGTTGGTTTAAACGGGGTGGGTACGAAAGCCGTAAATGCTCTTTCTACCTTTTTTAAAGTACGGTCCGTGCGTGATGGGCAAACCAAAATTGCCGAGTTCTCGAAAGGAAATTTAATTGAAGAATTTCCAGTTTCAGAATCCACAGAGCGCAATGGTACCGAAACAACCTTCGTTCCGGATATTGATATCTTCCCGCACTTCAAATTTCGTAAAGAGTATATCGAGCGCATGCTTCGCAATTATGCATACCTTAATCCAGGTCTTAAAATTGCTTTTAATGGTGAGATTTTTTACTCAGAAAATGGATTGAAGGACCTGTTGAATGAGGAACTTGAAAGTGATATTTTGTATCCAATCGTTCATCTTAAGGCAGAGGATATTGAACTTGCTATAACGCATTCTGACAAATCCCAAACCGAGACGTATTTTTCGTTTGTTAACGGACAGAATACAACGCAAGGGGGGACGCATCTTAATGCGTTTCGTGAGGCCTACGTAAAGACAATTCGCGAATTTTTTAATAAAAATTTCGAAGCTTCTGATATTAGGAAATCCATTATCGCTGCGGTGTCCATTAATGTGGAAGAACCCGTTTTCGAATCGCAAACCAAAACCAAATTAGGGTCTAACGATATGGGCCCTAATGGACCAAGTGTGCGAACTTTTATTGTTGATTTTTTAAAGAATCAACTGGATAATTACCTCCACAAAAATCCAGAAATTGCCGAGGCAATTCACCGTAAGATTTTGGTTTCAGAGCGTGAAAGGAAAGAACTTTCAGGCATTCAGAAACTGGCGCGTGAACGAGCTAAGAAAGTCTCTTTACATAACAAAAAACTGCGCGATTGCCGGCAACATTATAATGATCAGAAAGCCGAACGTAAGTCGGAAACACAGATTTTTATTACCGAGGGTGATTCCGCCTCGGGATCCATCACAAAATCTCGGGATGTGGAAACGCAAGCCGTTTTTTCTCTGAAAGGAAAGCCTTTAAACTGCTATGGTTTAACAAAAAAGGTGGTTTACGAAAATGAAGAATTTAATTTGCTTCAAGCCGCTCTGAATATTGAGGATAGTTTAGAAGATTTACGATATAATCAGGTAATTATAGCAACAGATGCCGACGTTGATGGTATGCATATTCGTTTGTTGATGATTACATTCTTTCTTCAATTTTTCCCTGATGTAATAAAAAATGGACATTTATATATCTTACAAACTCCGTTATTTAGAGTTCGAAATAAGAAAGAAACGCGCTACTGTTACACTGAAGAAGAACGCCTTCGCGCGCTTAATGAGATGGGGAAAAATCCTGAGATTACGCGATTTAAAGGTCTTGGAGAGATTTCTCCGGATGAGTTTAAACATTTCATTGGGCAAGATATACGACTGGAACCCGTTGTGATAGGGAAAGATCAAACAATCGAGCAACTTCTGGAATTTTATATGGGCAAAAATACACCGGATCGACAGGTATTTATTATGGATAATCTTGTAGTGGAAGATCCTGATATTGATAAAAAAGTTGCTTTAGACGAAGCCTAAAAGAACAAAGGACACAATCTTTGATAAAATGAGATTAAGCAACCGAAATAAAGCTTCATTATATAATTTTATAAGCACGTTGTTAATCATGATTCTGATTTTCAGCGTTGCATTGTTTATATTAGAACGCTATCGAATTGATTTTTTAGGTGTCGAAAGTTATCTGCTTTTGGTTTTTCCGATCGTTTTGTGGTTTATTTTTTATCTGCGTGGACGCCAGATTTTTGAGTACGACAGCGACGGCGAAGCTCTAAATTTTAGAAACCGAAATGTGGTGACTATTTTTGGAAATGCGGCAAACGACGAGTTTCCGAAGTATAAACTAATTTCCTATGAAGTTGTTAATTTTTTGATTTTTAAAAGGTTATATGTAAAAATACAAAGTAAAAAATCAAAATTTATTGTTTTGAAGTACGATATTTCGTATTTGTCAAGACGTGAAATACGTGATTTAAAAGCGTCACTCAATAAAGTAGTGAAGGCCAACGAAAATAAAAACAGTTAGATTCAATATTAGTTGAATGGGAGAAGAGTTAACGAACGAAGAAGGAAGTTTAAAAAAAGTATCAGGCTTGTATAAGGACTGGTTTTTAGATTATGCTTCGTATGTAATATTAGATCGAGCAATTCCCTCTATCTACGATGGTTTTAAGCCCGTGCAGAGGAGGATTATGCATTCCATGAGGGAGTTGGAGGACGGTCGCTACAACAAAGTGGCTAACATCGTGGGAAATACCATGAAGTATCATCCGCATGGAGATGCTTCCATCACTGATGCCATGGTGCAAATCGGTCAAAAGGAATTATTAATTGATACCCAAGGAAACTGGGGAAATATCTTTACAGGAGACAGTGCGGCTGCGGCGCGTTACATCGAAGCACGGCTCACACCCTTTGCGTTGGATGTAGTATTTAATCCGAAAACCACGCATTGGTCCAAATCCTATGACGGCCGAAATAACGAACCCATCGATTTACCGGTAAAATTCCCACTTTTACTTACACAAGGTGTTGAAGGAATTGCCGTGGGGATGTCCACCAAGATTTTACCACACAATTTCAATGAACTTATAAATGCATCTGTTGCGTATTTAAAAGGAAAGAAGTTTGAGCTGTTTCCTGATTTTCAGACAGGAGGTTTCTTAGATGTTTCCGAATATAATGATGGCCAGCGCGGTGGAAAAGTACGTGCCCGTGCGCGCATTATGCAGCAGGATAAACACAGTTTAATCATTACCGAACTTCCATTTTCGAAAACAACCGGCGATTTAATTGATTCGATTTTAAAAGCCAATGAAAAAGGGAAGATTAAAATAAAGAAAATAGAAGACAACACCTCGGATAAAGTGGAGATTCTTATTCACCTTCACAACGATGTGTCGCCTGATAAAACCATAGATGCACTTTACGCGTTTACCGATTGTCAGGTTACGATATCACCGAATGCGTGTGTGATTGTTGATGACAAACCTATTTTCACCAACGTTTCGCATATTCTTCGTCACAATACCGATCATACCGTTCATTTGCTAAAGCGTGAATTGGAAATTGAATTGTTTGAGTTGCAGGAAAGCTGGCATTTTGCTTCTTTGGAGCGGATATTTATTGAAAACAGAATTTATCACGATATCGAAGAAGTAAAGTCGTGGGAAGAGGTCATCAAAACCATAGATTTAGGTCTGAAACCTCATACCAAGCATCTTTTACGCGAAGTTACGGAAGAAGATATCGTTAAATTGACCGAAATCCGAATTAAACGTATTTCCCGTTTTGATCTGGATAAATTCAAAGAAAATATCGCATCGCTTGAAGGAAAAATTGAAGAAGTTAAACATCACTTGGCAAATCTAATTACCTATGCGATAGACTATTATTTAAATATTCAGAAAAAATACGGCAAAAATCGAGAAAGAAAAACGGAATTACGTGTTTTTGATACGATTGATGCGACCAAAGTTGCTGTGGCGAATGTTAAGTTTTATGCCAATTTTGAAGAGGGCTTTATTGGGACATCGCTTCGTAAGGACGAGTATTTATTTGATTGTTCTGATATTGATGATATCGTTACCTTCCGGAGAGATGGGACGATGCAGGTGGTAAAAGTGGAGCCTAAGACATTCGTTGGCAAGGATATCCTGCACGTGGGTATTTGGAAGAAAAATGATGCGCGCACCGTATATAATATGATTTACCGCGAAGGTAGAAATGGTCCATATTACATGAAAAGGTTCAACGTTACGGCGATTACTCGAAATACGGAATATGCACTCGCGTCGGAGCAAAAAGGTTCGGAAGTTCTCTACTTTTCTGCAAACCCTAATGGGGAAGCCGAAATTGTAAACGTCCTTCTAAAACCCAACGCACGGATACGAAAACAACGATTGGAGATAGATTTTTCGGAACTTGCGATTAAAGGGCGAAACTCCCGAGGTAATTTGGTGACCAAATATGCCATAAAAAAAATCGATCTGAAAGAAGAAGGTGTGTCCACATTGGCGCCACGAAAAATTTGGTTTGACGAAACCGTTCGACGGTTGAATGCGGATGGACGTGGAACGCTTTTAGGAACATTTAAAGGCGATGACAAATTACTTACCATCAACTCCAAGGGCGAAGCTAAATTGCTTACGTTTGACTTGAGTAACCGTTTTGATGATGAGTATCTCATCTTGGAAAAATGGAAGCCCGAGCAGTCGATATCGTGCATCTACTACGATGGCGAAAAGGGAATCTATTTTATAAAACGTTTTCTTTTGGAGAATACCACCAACGTACAGACTTTCATGCCTTCCGAACATCCGAAATCGTTCATTGAATTTGTCGGAAATGTGGATGGTAGCGTTGCAGAAATAACGTTTGCTAAAGATAAAACAGGAAAAATAAAAGATCCTGAATCAATTAATATCGATGAATTTATTGCCATTAAAGGGATTAAAGCCATGGGGAATCAGTTCATTAAAGATAAAGTAAAATCGATCTCGATTACCATTCCAGAGCCTGTTGAGGAGGAAGAGGAAGAAGTTATTTTGGAAGATGAGGATGATTTGGAAATTCCTGAAGAAGGTATTATTGGCGAACTTTTTGACGAAGAATAATGAAAAATTTTAAACGCGTTCTTTTATTTATTGTGGGCAGTGTCGTTTTTTCGGCACTCGTATTTTTTGCGTTGTTGCAAATGGATGTCATTCATCTTTCCTCAAGCCACAGAGCCAGCGATACTGATGTTGAATATCAAGTAGATTCAACAGCAGTTCCTGTAGATACAGCAAATTTGGTAACCGACGATTCGGAAACAGAATCCTATTCAGATTCGGAAGATTCGGAAATTGGAGATTATTTACGCTTTTCGGAGTCCGGTGATCCTCTTTCCGCTGCCGATTTAAAAAAATGGATCGGTAAATACCAAATAAAATTTATTGAAGATGCAGGTGAGCGCCCGTATGATGTTATCTTCAATGTAAGCATCGAATCTAATGGTGATACTCATTTAGTTATCAATTATCAAAGCAAGGAAACCCAAGAAGTAGAAGAAGGCTACCATATTTATGGCCACTGTACCAAAACTAATTCCGATAATACGAAGATTGAGTTTCTTCCTGAAGTAATTTCTGTGGGAGAGGATAAAGGTATGGGTACCAGTTTCTTTTTAGAAGAGAAAAATGGTAATTACTACGTCTATAATCAAATGGCTAGACCGATGAAAGTCCCTGAAACTATGGCCATTCCTATTATCAAAATACAATAAAAAAGTTAAGATGACGACAATTCTTATCGCCACAATCGCCATTACGGCACTTATTAGTTTTTATGGGTTTAATAATTTGGCTTTTTTCGAAAAATACAAATTTAACGTAGGAGCTGTTTTACACAGAAAAGAATACATCCGTTTGTTGAGTGCGGGCTTTTTGCATGCAGACATTGCCCATTTGATTTTCAATATGCTAACGCTTTATTTCTTTGGTCCCATCGTTATTGGGACTTTTGGAGATTTAGGTTTCCTCATTATTTACATTGGGTCAATTCTATTAGGAAATATTTTCTCAATGTTCATTTATAAGAAGCAAAGTTGGTATTCTGCCATTGGGGCAAGTGGGGGCGTTTCGGGTATTTTGTTCGCAGCAATCGCTATAGATCCACAAATTGGTATAATGTTTTTCTTCATTCCAATTCCTATTCCCGGATTTATCTTCGGGTTGTTATATTTCGGCTATTCTGTATATTCGATGCTTAATCCGCGTCAAAACGATAATATCGGACATGCCGCACATTTAGGTGGTGCTTTTTTAGGCTTAATTTACTCCATAGCTATGGCGCCAGAAGCAGCCATTTCCAATGCGCTCTATTTAGGAATTATGGCCTTGCCACTTCTTTATTTGGCTTTCGAAATTTTTGTTCGCAAGCGTATTGGGTAACTAGTATAGAGTATTAAAATATAAAAAGATTCGGCGGGCCATAGGCCCGCCGAATCTTTTTATATTTCTACTTAACTACTTAAGGCTTTTCGTCTGTCAATTCAAAACCCCAGTCAATTCCCTTTAACGTTGCAGGAACTCCCGTGGTCATCCAAACAGGTGCCTTAGCGCCCTTCAGATAGTAATCGAAGAATTGCTGTTGACGGATTTGGATGTCTTTACGATTTTGTCTCTTCTCAAGATTATGCTCTTCACGGTTGTAGTTCAATAACCACGCTGGTTTTCCTAATCTCTTAAGGCCCGTGAACATTTCGATTCCTTGATACCATGGCACAGCACCATCGTTGTCGTTACTCATTATGGCTACTGGTGTATTCACTTTATCAAGGTAGAAGAGTGGTGAGTTTTTCAAATATAAATCTTGAGCTTCCCAAAGTGTTTTTCCAATTCTACTTTGTGATTTTTCATATTGAAACTGTCTGTTCATGCCTGATCCCCAACGAATTCCTCCGTAGGCAGATGTCATGTTTACTACAGGTGCACCAGCCCAAGCAGCAGCATATTTGTCCGTTTGTGTTATTAAATAAGCAACTTGATAGCCGCCCCAACTTTGACCCTGAATTCCAATTTTCTTTGCGTCTACCCATGGATTTTTTGCAAGATAGTCAACCCCGGAATTTATATATTCCATCGCGGATTCTCCTGGATAGCCGTCGATATAAGATATGTCGGGTGTGAAAACCAAATAGCCATTACTGGTAAAGAAAGGAATATTTAATTTCGAAGCAGTAGGCGCTGGAGCCTGATATCGGTTTAAATTTTCTGATAATTTTTCATAAAAATACACCAACATCGGATATTTTTTGTTCGGGTCAAAATTTTCGGGCTTGTACAGAACGCCTTCAGATTTATTTCCTTTATCCGTAGTCCATTGTACCAATTCGGCCGTTTGCCAATTATAGTTTTGTTGTTGTGGGTTGGTGTTCGAAAGTTTTACTTGATTCTTGAAATTGGAAGTTGCATACACGTTGGGCGACTGTATGGCCGATTCTTTGGTAAGAATAAACTCGTTTGCTTTCTTCGCCTTAATCAATCCATTGTAGCCCCACATCGGTTCCATAATAATTTTTTGAGGTTCTCCATTTCCTTGAAAGTTTGTCTGGAAAATCCCATTCTCTTTTGTAACCTCGCTAAAAGCTGAAAGAAGCAAAGGTTGTTTTCGGGAGTAACTTCTGATTTCAGGATCAAAACTATAGGTGTCAAACGATATTTTATTTTTTCTTCCGTAATATTCTGTAAGGTTTTTGGGTTGCTTTTTTCCGTTTAAGGAGAATTCCCAAATATCGTATCGGTCTTTAATAAGCACCGATTCGTCATTATCGGTAAAACCAGCGATTCCATAGGCTCTTGGTAGATCAGGCATATCAAATTCCTCATCAACAAAGGATACTTGCGTTTTAGCGTTTAGTTTCAAGGTCTTTTTTGTCGCTACAGAATAGCTGTACCAGCTTCCATCCACGCGGTTAAAATAAACCATATACTGGCCAAGCGGTGAGGCTACAAGATTTCCATTGAGATTCTTTACGATTTCCGTTTTCTGACCGTTGGAATTTTGAATTAGAAAAATGTCTTTTAAATCCGATCCTGTCCATTGCGATGCCAAACGTGATTCTTTATTGGTTTCGGTACCGATTACGAACGGTGCATTTCCTTCGTTTACGAGTCGAATGGATTCCATTTTTTCATTTCCTAAAGGAATAAAGGTGGTATTTGCTTGCTGTGTGTTGGTAACCGATAGATACGATCTCTTAAGGTCGTTTCTTAAGTTCTTTAGCTGTATGGTTTGAAGGTCTTCATCCTTGTAGCCCCAAATATCAACAATAGCGTGATCGTTCACAATTAACGCGGTATCCTTTACCACAGGCTTGGGTGCGATTCCGAAATAAAGTTGCTTACCATTTTTACTGAATTTGGGTTGCATATTTTCCGATATTACCCAATTTTTAGGCATATTCGGATTTTCCTTTTTGTAGGTTTTGTTTTTAGCGCCCTCGTTGGTATAGTAATACAAAGCATACTCTTTAATAAGGTCGTTTTTGTGCGATGTCGTTCCTACGAAAGCCAGTTGCGTTCCCGATTCATCAAAAGAAAGCTGACTAAAATCGCCTTCAGTTTCTACTAATTTATTGACTTTATTCTTATCTAAATTAACCCAATTTACAGACTGAAGTTCGTATTTTTTGGGTGCATTTTTATCTTCTTTTTTTGGTGTTTCTTTTTTAGTTTCCTCTTGTTCTGGTTTTTCATTTGCCTCATTCGACGCCACTTTTTCTTCCGACTTTTCCTTGGAGTCGTCTTTTTTAGCTTCTGTTTTCTTCTTCTCTTCCGGTTTCTTCGTTATGTAGGCTAATTGTTGTCCGAGGTCACTAAAACTAAATTT
>JAYRQH010000084.1:0-4754 GCA_041910715.1 Bergeyella sp. | reverse complement strand
ACGCTTTTTTTCATTTTTACCCGTTTTTTCTAAGAACATTGCAGTAAAAAAAATGAACTTAGTTAAAAGAATTTTAGTTGTAGCATTATTAGTTATTGTCATTCTAATTGGTGCTGTTTATTTCTATTTTGATCGAAAATTTACGCCAGAACCTAATTACTTGCAAGTACGTCACGAAAGTGGCAGGATACAAATGATGTGGGAAAATAATACAAAAGATGCACTGCTTTTGCCTGTGAAATTTGATCGAGACACTTCAACTTATTATATGCAACTCGATACGGGCAGTCCTTATACTGTGTTTTATAAGCAATCCATCGTACCAATCAAAAATATTTCCATTAATAAAAATACCGCTCAAGCCGAATTCACAATTGGCGACACACGGATAAGCTCTAACCGTTTCAAAATACTTGATTTTGGAAATGCCTTAGGTAAAAATGATGTACGCATCATTGGTACGTTAGGAACTGATTTGCTGGACCAACGAAAAACGGAAATTAACTTCAAAGAGAACTATGTAATTCTAAATATGCGTTCATTACCGGAAAATTTTCAAAAAGCATCATTTGATTTCATTTTTAAAAAACGTAAAATGATCATTCCAGGCGTATTGGAGGATCGTAAAAATAAGTTTTTATATGATTCCGGCACAAGTGCTTATGAGTTTTTAACCACGAAGGAAAATTGGAATGCCTTGAAATTGAAAAATTCAGAAATCGTTCAAGAAAAAGGAAAATCCTGGAATCGCATTTTAACAACGTACACCGCCGAAACGCAAAAACAAATACGTTTAGGTAATGCAGAGCTTCTTCTTCGGAACGTGACGTATGTTGAAGGCTATTCTAAAATGCAGTATTATTTAATGAAATATTCGGGAATGTCTGGAATGCTGGGCAATAGGATTTTTATGGATCATCAAATCTTTATCGATGCACAAGCGATGAAAATGGCAGTTTATTAGCTATTTTTATCCTAAATTTTTCTCATTTTGTTGGTTTTAAATACGATACTTCTTAAATTTACGTTTTATATGATTGATAGGATGTTGTACAACGTAAAAAATAAAGAAATTTGATGGAGATTTGGAAAAAGCATAAGGAGTTTAATTACGAGATTTCTAATTTGGGAAACGTAAGACGAATTGGGAAAACCTATATTGACAAAGATGGTGTGGAAAAAAGGAAAGAAACCAAAAATCTAAAATCGTCTTTAATTAACGGGTTTACAGCTCAGGTCGCCTTATCAAAAACAGAAGATAAGAAAACCACCATTAAATATTTTAGCGTAAGTAAATTGGTTGCCGAACTTTTTCTACCCGAACCTAACGAGGATCATATTTTTGTAGAGCATATCGATAAAAATCCGCGTAATAATAAAGCAAAAAACCTTCGCTGGATTACCAGAAAAGAGTGGAATATCAAAAATGCAAAAATGATTGAGAAGCGCACCAAAAAAGCGATCAAAGTGCGTAAGGCAAATGCTCAAAATAAAAAATAAAATTGTTTTCTATTTTTACTTTAGTATAACAACGCATAGTTTACTTTTATGACTTCATTCCAAAAACTGTTTGTGAATTCCAATATTATCCCTTTTAAAGCTGAATATAAATCGACCATTCTTACCATCTGGGAACAATCGGTGCTGGCCACGCATGATTTTTTGAGTCCCGAAGATTTCAAGGAGATTCGTGAGATGCTAAGCGGTTTTAATTTTGAGGAGCTCGATGTCTATTGTCAAATCCACGACAACAAAATCGTAGGTTTTATTGGAATCCACAATCATAAGATCGAGATGCTTTTTCTGCTTCCAGAATATATGGGAAAAGGATTAGGAAGAAATTTAGTTACATATGCTGTAAAGCACCATCAGGCAAACCAGGTAGATGTCAACGAGCAGAATGAAAATGCGCTAAAATTCTATGAAAAGTTTGGATTCACAGTATACGAAAGGACGGCTAAGGATGATTTGGGAAAGGATTATCCAATTCTAAAGATGAAACTGGCATAAACGATCACTTCTAAAAAGATTTTTTTTACTCGTTAGATTTTATCTTAAAAATTTCTCTTACAGCTACAGTTCGGATACTAATCAAAAAGATTTAATGTGCATAAAAAAAGCCCCAAATAATGGAGCTAGTGTATACTTTTGTGTCAAGTTTCTTAGTTAGTACTTTTTCTAACTTCTGCTTTTACATCTTCGGCAGCATCTTTGGTGTTTTCCCAAGCATCCTCCGTCCAGTTTTTTGTTTTTTGCCAAGCTTCAGAAGCGGCATCTTTTGTGTCTTCCCAAGCGTCTGATACATTATCCTTTACTCGGTCTAGCCAACCTTGCTCTGTGAATGGTTGATTGTTTTCTTTTGTTTCATTACGATAATCTCTCAAACGGTTTTCGTAATTTTCTACATTCCAATTAGTTGGATTTTCAGAATTGTTCATATTTTCTATTTTTGTGGTTAGTTATGAGTGCGTTTTGCACTCTATATTTGTAAATGTATTTACTTTAAATTCTAATTCAAATTTTAAAAAGTTAAATAAAAGCCAATATGTGAATTATATAAAAGCACCTTATAAAACCTATATTTTTGAATTTTTTTTCAATAGAGCAGAATAAAAAAAGTCTCAATTTGAGACTTTTTTATTTCGTTCTAAATACTCTATTTAGCTACTCCTCGATAAATTGCTAGACAAAGAATTGCTCCTCCGATAGCTACTAAGAAACTCGAAAGATTGAATCCAGTAACATCAACGCCAAAAATCATTGACCCTAACCATCCTCCGACTACGGCACCAACGATACCGATTAAAATTGTTACAATCCATCCACCTGGATCTGATCCTGGGTGAATAGCCTTAGCGATTGCTCCAGCGATAAGGCCGAAAATAATCCATGTTAAAATTCCCATAATTTTATATTTTTATATTGATTTTACTACCGCGAATATGATGCCACACGACGGGCCAAAATTGCAAATAGTATTTTAAAATAAATTTTTAGGGAAATTCTGTAAAATGAGTTAACATCACCTATTTCACTTACCATTTTCAAATTTTGTAAATTAGTCATCAAGTGTCTTCGTAGTATATAATGGTATTAGTTTAAATAATAGTAGAGCTAAATTGTCTAAGAAAAAAAACATAACACTTTTTTATCCATTTGATTTTAAAAAGCAGTTTGTGGATTTCCTTCCCAACCAAAATATTGGTGCTTCCAGCATCAACGAGTTTTTTATACATGCATTAGATGATCAAGCAATTCAGCTAAAACTTCCATTACCACCGCATAAAAAAACGGTGAATGACTTTTTTATTGTTTTTAACGGATATGCGATTCGGCAGGTAGGAATTACTGAATACAGGGTTGGTTCTAATGAACTACTTACTGTTCCTAAGTTGCACGTTTCTACAACAGATTTCTACTCGGATAATCTGACGGGCTTCTACTGCCATTTTTCTGACGAATTTGTAGCGGATCATTCTCTTCTTCGCAATTGGCAGTCAAATACTATTCCGACATATAAGATTCTTTTGGATGAAGAAGCGGCCAATCGGATTCGCCACGTTCTTACAATTATTAACACGCTATATCAAAGCAATTATGCAGTAAATAAACCACTCATTGTACAGTATTTACGAACAATTCTTACCGAAATCAACCTTAAGAATCCTCACGTACAAAAACAAAAAAGTACTAAAAGAGAGGGGTTGGCTGAAGACTATATCCAATTAATTCACTCCAATTTAGACACGCGTTATCGTATTGTTGATCTAGCAAATATGCTAAATGTGTCACCCAATCACCTGAACAAGCTCATAAAAAAGCAGGTTGGCAAATCGGCACAATCGGTTTATAATGAGATTACACTTCAGGAAGCGCAGGTCTTACTTTTACAAACCTCAAAAGATGTAGGTGAGATAGCCTTTGATTTGGGTTTTAGTGATGCTTCTTATTTTGGTAAATTCTTTAAAAAGATGACTCAGCTTTCTCCTCTGGAGTACCGTAAAAAGATTGAAAAGTACCAGTAGTTGATTTGTTTTTGCCATGGATTCACTTTTTTACACCCTAATTTTGCATCAAATTATTTTGATATGAATTATATGAGCAAATGTTTGGTAGGAATTTCGGTTTTGGTATCGGCAATTTCTGTTCAGGCTCAGGAGGCACCAGCACCTCAAGTGAAAAATCCTCCTATTTTTATGGAAACTTTTGTCGGTAGTCGAGCACTAGCGTACCAAATGATTGTTAATAAAAAATTCCAGTCCGTGCCCAAACTCGGTTTTTTTGGAGTTACTAATTTGCAACCGGAATGGGGAAATCCGAAAATGGATGATTATATGCTGCAAGGAAATTTTACGTATAGCATTATTAGAGGGATTGATTTGGAAGGTGGATTTATATGGAACCCGATGGATGGCATTCGGCCGTCGGCGGGTGTTATTTTTTCGTACGGCAATGAAGAATTACTTGCAGTGGTGAATCCTCGTGTGGATATATCTAAAAATGCAAACTTGGATGCGCTTGTGTTATTTGAATATAAACCAGAATTAACGCCACAACTAGACCTGTATACCCGTGTACAAGGTTTATATACGCATAATTTGGGTTATGATTTTCATACGAGAAGCTATGTTATGCTACGTGCAGGTGTAACCTATAAGGCTATCACATTTGGAGCAGCGGCGAATCTCGATTGGTATGGTCCAACGAAATTTCATAAATCGAATTTTGGAGGTTTCGTGGCAGTGAATTTATTT
>JAYRQH010000083.1:0-4592 GCA_041910715.1 Bergeyella sp. | reverse complement strand
TTCAAAGTTACTTTCAATCGATCGGATTTACCTCTTTTCGTTGTGATTACAATAACCCCGTTTGAGGCATCTGAACCATATAAAGCAGAGGCATTAGCTCCCTTAAGCACCGTAACTTCCTGAATATCATCAGGATTTATACGATCCAAAACTCCTCTTGGAGCTGGAAAGCCATCAACTACTATTAACGCTTCATTATCCCCACCAATACTTCTAAAACCCCTTAAAATGACTCTTGTTGAAGGATTTACGCCATTATTAACGACATTCACATTCAAACCAGAGACCTTGCCAACCATTACCGATGCCACATTAGTAGCATTAGTAGCAGTAAGATCTTCGTCTTTTACTCTACTTACGGAGTAAGACATTTCTTTTGGTTTTCTTTTAATACCGATTGCAGTTACTACAACTTCATCGATATCTCTTGTTTTAGTTGTATCTGTTTGCGCGTTAGCCACCACAAAAGCGGAAGTAAGTACAACAGCTAAAACATTTGTTGTTAGTTTCTTCATATCAAATTAAATTTTTCACTACAAATATGTGTAATTCTATTAAAATAACCAAACATTTTGTTAAAATAATCTTAAACAAATTCAAAACAAACGCATTCTTGTTAACAATTGGTAATTATACATAACCATTAAGAATATTTAAATTTACTATTAAGGTAAAATAACGTAATAGAAAAAATCGCTATATATTCAGTAATATTTATACTAAATTTATATACTTTTTATTATAAAGCGAAAGATTATTGATTATTTTACTAAACATGTAGATGGATTGATAGCAAGATATTCCTTTTAACCTAAATTCAAACTTCGAGATGAATTGTACATTAAATCGTATTTTTGAATGAAATTCAGGCAAGAAAATTATGAATTTAATAAAAAGTCACAGCGAAATTTATATTGAAGCCGGGTGCGATGAGGTAGGAAGAGGTTGCTTGTGCGGACCTGTAGTTGCGGCCGTTGTTATTTTAGACTCCGATTTTGAAAACGAACTTGTTAATGATTCTAAAAAATTAACTTTTAAAATGCGAAATGACCTTGACCGGTTTATAAAAGATAATGTTAAGGAATATGCCATTGCAGAATTACCACCTTCGTTTATTGACGAACATAATATCCTGAACGCAAGCATACATGCGATGCACCTCGCGCTGGATCAACTGACGACGCGCCCCGAATTTATCTTGGTTGATGGAAACAGATTCAAACCCTACAATTTCATTCCGCATGAATGCGTGATCAAGGGAGATTCTAAATATCTGAGCATTGCGTGCGCATCAATACTCGCTAAGAATTACCGAGATCGATTACTCATAGAATTGCACGAAGAATTCCCTGAATATGGCTGGAATAAAAATATGGGCTATGCTACAAAGCAACATCGGGACGCTCTCATAAAATACGGCCCAACAAAATACCATCGCAAATCGTTTCGACTCGACTATTCACAATAAAAAAAATCCGAAACTACGTTTCGGATTTTTCCTGTGATCTAGTAACCACTACTTCTTTTTATTTCGAGCTTTTTCAGCAGCTTTCTGTTGTTCTTGTGCTTGCTCCATCATCTCACGCATTCTCTTCTGGAATTTACCTTCCTTCTTAGGTTTTTCCTTATTGGCTTGTATCTGCGCATGAATTTTCTTTTCATCCAAAATCCAGTATTTAATAACTAAAATAATGATAATGTTAATCGCATTCGACACGAAATAATACCAAGATAAACCGGAAGCGGCAGAGTTTAAGAAGAAAAAGAAGGTAATTGGGAAAATGTACATTAACACCTTCATATTTGGCATTCC
The DNA here is from genome assembly GCA_041910715.1 of Bergeyella sp. Classification (GTDB taxonomy): domain Bacteria; phylum Bacteroidota; class Bacteroidia; order Flavobacteriales; family Weeksellaceae; genus JAFAFC01. The sequence goes on along the minus strand of JAYRQH010000083.1, from coordinate 2,779 downwards.
TTCTTGTTGAGGCTGCTGCATTTGACCTGTTGTCATCACAGTATAAATAAGTACTACAGCCGTACACGCCACTGCAAAAATACTTATGTGATCCCATCCAAAAAATGGAATTTGGAATGGAAGCTTGATTAAATCATCGTAAGCAGTAAGGTCCTTAGCAAACCAGAAGCTTTTACCACGAAGTTCAATAAAATTTGGGAAGAAACGGAACAACGCATAGAATATAGGAATCTGAAGCAATGCCGGTAAACAACCCGCAAACTGATTAACACCCGCTTTCCGATAGACCGCCATCGTCTCTTGCTGCTTCTTCATTGGATCGGCGTTCTTATATTTTTCGTTCACCTCATCAATTTCGGGACGAATAACACGCATCATCGCACTCAATTTGTGCTGCTTAAACATCACAGGCGACAAAATCAGCTTCACAATAATCGTCATTACGAAAATAACCCAACCTGCAGTTAAGCCCCAAGATGAAATAAAGTTATACATTGGGATGAAGAATAAACGGTTCATCGCTCCGATAAATGACCAACCTAACGGAAGAATCTCATCGAAATTTTTATCATAACCTTTTAATAAAGGTAAGTCGAGCGGCATGAAATACCAGGTAAAATCTTGATTAAGTTCACCACCGTGAAGGGCAACCGTTCCACTGTAATTCATCTTTTTCAAATACTCTCCCGCATCAATATTCTCCTGATACCCTTTATTATTGGTAAAACCACTTTTTGCTTCGATAACCGATGCAAAAAACTGCTGTTTTACACCAATCCAATTGAGGGTTTCCTTGGTTTCATCCATGTCCGTTCTTCCATCATAATCATAATCTTTATAATTATTGAACGCATACGAAAACTCAGAATGGGTTTGCTCTTGTGAACGACCTTTCTCCAACTTACGAACACTGTAATCCCAAACAAAATCGGACGTTGGGGCATTGGTAAGCTGCGCTAAACCTTGTGTTTTAACTTTAAAATCAACCGTATATTTGGGAAGCAATGTATAAATTAACTGAATGGTAGCTCCGTTGTTTGAATGCGTAAACGTCACTACATTTCCTGCAACCGTTGGCGTAAAAACCAAATCTTTTGTATGAACAATTTTTCCTGACTTATCTTTGAACTGAAATCCGTACGATGAAGAATTATTCGCCATAAGATTAAGTGGCAAATCCGCCTTATCTGTTTTTTCATCATACGCTTTGTATTGATTTAATTCAACCTTAGAAAGCTGACCACCTAGACTCGAAAACTCCAAATTCAGTTCCGAATTTTTTAGGTTTACATTTTGTATAGCTGCTGGCTGCACTGTACCGTTTAGTTGTGCAGGAGGCGTTGCAGGTGTTTTCGATGCTGTAACCTTCTCTGTTTTCGCTTTCTGAGCCTGTAACTCCTGCTCCTCCTTCAGTTGCTTGTTCTGAAAATAGAACATGGAAGCAATCAAAAGAATGGAAAAAATAACAAAACTGATTAACTGATTTTTGTCAAGACCGGATTTCTGTTGCATTGTTAAATTCTTAAAAATGGATATTCTTCAATTCTATCAAAACAATACCACTATTTTGTATAAAATTAAAGGCGGACAAAATTACTGATTTTTTTTGGATTCCTTAGTGAAATGGCTTTAAATAAAAATCACCCAGAAATTGGGTGATTTTCTAACTTCTATTTTGAACTTGCAGCTTTGATCAGCGCTTTGAAAAGCGGATGCGGCGTAAGCACGGTACTTTTGTATTCTGGATGGTATTGTACACCCACATAAAACGGATGATTTTTAAGTTCAATAGTTTCTACAAGTCCAGTATCGGGATTAATCCCTGTTGGAACCAAACCATTTTTCTCAAAATCATCTTTGTATTCTGAATTGTATTCGTAACGATGTCTGTGGCGTTCTGAAATGTTTTTTGCACCGTAGATTTCGGCTAGCTTCGAACCTTGTTTTAAAGTACATTTCCAAGCTCCCAGACGCATGGTTCCCCCTTTGTCCACCACATTTTTTTGATCTTCCATTAAAGAAATTACCGGTTCTGGCGTTGAGGTATCAAATTCCATCGAGTTGGCTTTCGACATGCCCAGGACATTACGCGCAAATTCAATAGTCATAATTTGCATACCCAAGCAAATTCCTAAAAGTGGAATTGCATTGGTTCGCGCATATTCAGCGGCTGCGATTTTTCCTTCAATGCCTCGATCACCAAAACCTGGAGCAATTAACATGGCATCAATTCCGCTAAATGTTTCGGCCGCATTTTCTGCAGTAAGATCACCGCTATATACCCAGCGAACATTTACTTCCGTATCCAAATCGGCTCCCGCATGGATGAAGGCTTCAGCTATGGATTTATACGAATCTTGTAAACTCACATATTTTCCTACCAAAGCAATTTCTACCGATTTCTTCGGGCTTTTGTGCTTTTTCAGGAAGGTTTTCCAATCTTTAAGGTCGGCAGTTTTATCATTCTTCAGACCCAATTCTTTCAACACCACATCATCGAAATTTTGTTTTTGAAGGTAAATAGGAACTTCATAAATAGTATCCATATCCATGCATTCAATTACATTTTCGATTCCAACGTTACAGAATTGCGCCAATTTGGCACGCAGATCTTTTGCAATTTTATGCTCGGTACGGCAAACCAAAACATCGGCCATGATACCGCTTTCCATTAATTGACGTACGGAATGCTGTGAAGGCTTGGTTTTCAACTCACCACTTGATGCTAAGAACGGCAATAAAGTGAGGTGAATAACCATGGAGTTATTTTCGCCCAACT
>JAYRQH010000082.1:0-3693 GCA_041910715.1 Bergeyella sp. | reverse complement strand
ACATCGATCTATGGAATATTTTACATCGACCAAGACACATACTTTGGTATCAGACGTGGTTTTATTAATTGTTCGTTTGCTGGTTGGTTTTGCCATGCTGTCACACGGTTTTCCAAAATTACAAATGCTGCTTTCAGGAGAGGAAATTCAGTTTTTTAATTTCTTGGGTATGGGACCAAAAACCAGTTTAATACTTACCGTATTTGCCGAGTTTGTATGTTCTATATTTTTAATTTTAGGATTATTTACGCGTTGGGCGTGTTTCTTTTTACTGTTTACAATGCTCATTGCCGTTTTGGTCATTCATGCTCCTGATGGTTTTGATAAAAAAGAATTGGGAATCCTATACGCATCCATTTACATGATTTTTATGGCATTCGGTCCCGGAAAGTTTTCTATAGATGCGATGATAAACCGAGGAAGACAGAAAGTGTGGTAAAACATCACAATCCTTATATTAACAGTAGTTTTGGCTACTGTTTTTTTTATGCTTATTTTTAGAACGATAAAACCATCAAATATATACTATGAAGATTAAGCTTACCATTGCGTTGCTGGCATTTTTATCATTTGCCAAGGCACAAGAAAACATTGCGTATCAAAAACCATCTAAAGAAATTCTTGCTCTTGCCGAATTTGAGAGAGCTCCATCGGTAATGATGACAGGAGATCGCGAATGGATGGTTCTTTCCTACAGAGATACCTACAAAAACCTGGACGAACTGAATCAAGACGAATTGCGATTGGGTGGTCTACGAATAAATCCAGTAACCAATATTTCGAGTACAGTAACGTATGTGAAGAATATCAAAGTTCAGAAAACCAAAGGCGGCACCGAAACTCAGGTGAAGGGACTTCCACAAAATGCTAAACTTACCAATTTTGGCTTTTCACCAGATTACAAAAAAATGGCGTTTACCAATACAACTTCAAAAGGAGTGGAGTTGTGGTATGTTGATCTGGCTACGGCAACCGCCAAAAAATTAACTACAGATAATTTGAATGCCAATATGGGTTCGCCATACGACTGGTTTAAAGATTCAAGTGCGCTTATCGTAAAGGTAATTCCTTCGAATAGACCTGCGCTTATTGATAATCAGAAAGATTTGCCTACGGGACCCATCGTTTCTTCGTCAGACGGTAAAGTATCTCAGAATAGAACCTATCAGGATTTGCTAAAAAATCCACAAGATGAAGCTAATTTCCAGACAATTGTAACATCGGAACTTTATAAAGTAGATTTGAATGGAACAACATCCAAATTCAAGGATGCAGACATGTTTGCGGGCAGTTCTTTTTCTCCAGATGGGAAATATTATATGCTTACAACCATCAAAAAGCCGTTTTCCTATATTGTTCCTTTAAGCCGCTTCCCAATGACCACTTCGGTGTATGATCTGAATGGAAATCTTGTTAAAACTGTGAACGAGGTTCCACTCACCGAAGTAATGCCGAAAGGATTCTCCTCAGTGCGTACTGGAAAAAGAAGTATGTATTGGAAGGATAACGAGCCTTCAACGTTGGTATTTGTAGAAGCATTGGATGGCGGAGATCAGTCTAAAGCGGCAGAAAACAGAGACGAAGTTTTCTTCTGGAAAGCGCCTTTCAATAATGCGCCAACATCGTATTTCAAAACCAAACAACGTTTTGGAGGTATGGCTTCGTCAAACAGCGATTACAGCGTAGTCTATGATTCTTGGTATGACACCAGAAATACAAAAGCATATCTGATAGATAATAAAACGGGGAAATCCAAAGTTATTGTCGATCGAAATTCGCAAGATGTATACAGCGATCCGGGAGATTTTAATACGGTAAAAAATCAGTATGGTCGTGATGTTATTGACGTAAATAATGGTAAAGTGATCTTAGTGGGCGCTGGCTATACTAAGGACGGACAGTTTCCATTTATTGAAGAATATGATTTGAATACTGGACAGAAAAAACGTCTTTATACATCTAAATTAACGGATAAAAAAGAATCGTTTATTGAAATTTTAGACCCTAAAAAAGGTGATTTATTAGTTACGCAGCAGTCTGCGAAAGATTTCCCGAATTATTATATTCGAAATTATAAGACAGGAAAAGTAACTCCGATAACTCAATTTGAAAACCCATTCAAAGCTCTTGGCAACGTACATAAAGAAGTTATTACGTACAAAAGAAATGATGGCGTTACGCTTACGGGTACATTGTATCTTCCTGCGGGTTATGACATGAAAGCGAAAAAGGAAAAATTACCATTACTTATTTGGGCGTATCCAGCAGAGTTTAAAGACAAAAATACAGCGGGACAAAGCACCAAAAATGCAAATGACTTTACCTATCCGAGCTACGGATCATTTATTTACTGGGTGAATAAAGGATATGCCGTCCTTGACGATGCCTCATTCCCAATCATTGGAGAAGGAAAAACAGAACCTAACGATACGTTTATTCCGCAGTTGGTGGCTAACGCGCAAGCAGCAATTGACGCGGTTGATAAATTAGGCTATATTGATAGAAAAAGAGTAGCAGTGGGTGGTCACTCGTACGGAGCATTTATGACAGCTAATTTGCTTACGCACTCCAACTTATTTGCTTGTGGAATTGCTCGAAGCGGTGCATATAACCGAACACTGACGCCTTTTGGCTTCCAAAGTGAACAACGTAATTATTGGGATGTGCCTCAGATCTATAATACCATGTCACCATTTATGAATGCGGACAAAATGAAGACGCCACTTTTGCTTATTCATGGTGATGCCGATAACAATCCAGGAACATTTACCTTACAGACAGAACGTTATTTCCAAGCATTGAAAAACTTGGGAGCCCCTGTAAGAATGGTACTTTTACCGAAGGAATCTCACGGATATCAAGCCAAAGAAAGCATCTTACATACCTTATGGGAACAAGATCAATTTCTAGAAAAATGTCTTAAAAAATAGCAAAAAGGCCTTCTCATTGAAGGCTTTTTTTTATATTTATATCAAAACGTTGTTATGAATGATGAATATTTAGATGCCGAGTTTGATCGTGCAGATCATCTGATTTCTCAAGATTTAGTTGAGGAAGCAAGAGTTGTATTGCAAAGTATTCTTGAGGAAAATCCCAGATATGGTAAAGCGCATAATCACTTGGGCTGGTTATATAAAAACAAAGACAATAACAATCGAATTGCTGAAAACCATTACAAGCAAGCACTCGAATTGGTACCAGATTATGGAGCGATTTATATGAATTATTCGTATTTATTGTCTGAGGAAAAACGGTTTGACGAATTGGAAAAGTTATTATCGAAAGCAGAAACTATTGAAGAAGTAAACAAAAGTAATCTTAATCGTGAATGGGCGTATTATTATGAAGATACCAAACAGTTTGAGCGCGCCATTGATAAATACAAGGAATATGCTTTGAGTTTGTATGACAACAACCTAATTGACAAAGCTAAAGAGGGAATTATACGTTGCCGGCAAAAACTGGAAATTCAGAATCTCTGAGTTAAGAATCTTTACTGAAAAATACACGATTTAACATAATATAAATTATAGGTATTTTTGATTTTTTAGAAATTAGCTGTTTATTTTAATTATCAGTTATAAATCCATCTAGCTCGTAGTTTAAGTATATTGATCTTTATGCTAGTGAATATCCTACAGAAGATTCTCAGCGATTAGTATCTTACATGTAATATTTGTATTACATGAGATT
>JAYRQH010000081.1:0-3738 GCA_041910715.1 Bergeyella sp. | reverse complement strand
GTTGACATCAATACTTTGTACACACTTCCTTGTTCTCCATTTGAACCCGATCTTGAATAAAATCTGATTTGTCCATTTGCTGGAACTGTTACTTGAGGGGTAATTAACCAATCTTGGGCTAAACCAGCAGAGGTTGCACCACCATCACGGTTAACCATTGCTGACCAAGTACCTTGATGTACCCATCCAAAACCAGCGGCATTTGTTCTTCCCCAACTTTGGGCAGTACCAACTCCATTATCTTCAACAACCCAACCAGCAGGAGGAAAAGTAGCACCTTCAAAACCTTCAGGAAACTGAGCGTAACTGAAGATTGAAAAAAATACCATTGTTAAAAGTAAAATTCTTTTCATTATTTCTTTTTATAATTACAATTCTTTAATATCAAATTTACACAAATATTTTACGTCATTTGTATTAATCGATGAAATGCATATTTTATAGATTAAATACATAATTTAACGAGAATACACACATCCCTTTTATAAATTATAAAGAGATGTGTGCATCATAACATTTAAAAAACTATTTCTTAACAATTAAGAATTCACTTCTTCTGTTTTGTGCATATTGTTCTTCAGTACATGGTTTACAAGCTACTTTTGGTTCGCTTTCTCCAAATCCTTGTCCTGAAATTCTGTCTTTTGCAATGCCTTTGCTGATTAAGTATTGAACAGTCGATTTTGCTCTTCTGTCTGATAAGTTCATGTTGTACTTATCACTTCCTCTACTATCCGTATGTGATTTTGCGAAGATGACCATATTTGGATATTCGTTCATTACCATTACTAACTTATCTAACTCGGCTGCTCCTTCTGCTGTAATGTTGCTTTTGTTGAACTCAAAGTAAATAGGTTGTAAAATAACTTCTCTCTCTGTAATGATTGGCATGATTGGGGTTAATAAAGCTTCCACAACCACTTGCTCATTTTCTGCTTTTGCTACTTCAAACACACCACTTTCGTATCCTTGTTTTGATACTTGAGCACTATAAGCTGTATTACACAAAACACCTGTCAACGTTTCTCCATTTAATGCCGTTGTTTGATTAGAAACTGTTTTTTGCTTCTCATCTACTAATAATACTGTAGCACCTTCAATAACTTTACCAGTTTTAACATCTTTTACTCTAACTAAAGCTTGTACGTTACAAACCGGATCTGCTTTGTAGATGTTATCTACACCATCTCTATTACTTGAGAAGAAGCCTACTTTCTTAGTAGCGTTGTATGTGAATGCAAAATCATCTTTTGATGTATTTACTGGTTCACCTACGTTCATTGCTTCAGAACCTTTGTTTAAATCTATTTTGAAGACATCCAATCCTCCAAAGCCTTGTTTTCCGTTTGATGAGAAGAACAAAATGTTGTCGTCTGTAATAAATGGAAAACTCTCGTTTGCTTCTGTGTTTACTTTAGCTCCTAAATTTTCTGGAGTACCATATTCGTCTCCGTTTACCGATACTTTCCAAATATCTTCTCCTCCAAAGCCTCCCGGCATGTTTGACGAGAAGTACAATGTTTTTCCATCTTTGCTAATGCTTGGATTTCTTACATCATATTCTTTATTGTTAAACGGAAGTGGTTTACTATTTGCCCACTTATCGCCTTCTTTGGTAGCTTTATACAAATAAATTTTTCCGAATTTTGAATTCTTTGCTTTATCTTTAGTAAATTCTTTTTCGTTAAAACTTTCACTACCGTAGTACATTGTATTACCATCGTTTGTAATACTTGCAGGTCCGTCGTGCCATCTTGTATTTAGGTTATCTACTGCTACGGCATCACTAATGGTTCCATTAGCATTATACGTTGCTCTATAGATATCCAAATAAGGCTCTTCATTAAAGTTACTACTTCTTTTTGAAGTATTTCTTGCACTGGCAAAATATACGTTGTTATCATTAGTAAGCACAGCTCCAAAATCGGTCTTGTCGCTACTTATATCAGATTTTGCAATGTCGTATAATTTCGCTTGTCCTTTCAATTCGGGAAGATAGTTTGGATTGCTTACAAATGTTTTTGCTCTTTGGTCGTTTGGTGCCAATTGTGCAAATTGTTGCATTTGTTTGTCTGCTTCCTTAAAATTTCCTTCTGCTTTTAGCATTTGGGCATATTTGTAATATGTTTCCGCATCTTGCTTTTGCTCTACTACTTTAGCGTACCATTTTACGGCTTCTTTCGTATTGAAAACATTGTAGTAGCTCTCTGCTAATTGCTTGTAAACGTAGTTATCCGCTTTACTGCCTTCGGCTAATTTTAAATATTCTTTAGCTGCATCTACATATTCGTATCTATTAAATAGTTTATCAGCTGTTTTAGTGTATTGATTTTGTGCACTAAGCATTCCACTTACCATCACAAAACTTAATGTTACATATAAATTTCTCATTGTACTCTGGTCGGTTTAGGTTAGAAGAATCTTGGTGAACTTGATACTTTTTTCGGGAAGTTCAAATCAAATAATAAGATAATCTCGTGTGAGGATGGTGTAGTTACGTTCAAATCCGATACGATATGATCGTAAGCATATCCTAATTTTAAATTAGGTGTTATTGCATAATTTACCATCGCACCGAAACTGTCTTCTAAACGATACGTAGCGCCTATCTCAAACTTCTGATTAAACAAGAAGTTTGTTGACAAATCCAATGATGTTGGAGCATTAAAGGCTGACTTCATCATGAAAAATGGTTTGAATTTTACGTTATCATTGATATCAAACACATAGCCTCCGGTTAAAAAATAGTGTGATACTTCTGATCCAAATTCTCTTCCATTAAAATCTAAATGTTTCGACTTCATTAAATTCGGAACCGAAAATCCTAAATAATACTTATTTGTATAATAGAAAAGTCCTGAACCAATATTAAAATACGAATTGCTTGTATTCTCAGAAAAAGCAGGGTCATTGGCATCAGGTAACGTTGAATAAACATCATCATACAAACCTACTTTGTGTAAAGTAAGCCCTGTTTTTATTCCGAATGCTAACTTGTGTTCGCCTCCTAAATTTAATGTATAGGAGAAATCTGCGTAAATATTATTTTCCTCTACAGGACCAATCTTGTCAGATATTACAGATAATCCCATACCGACATTCTTACCAACAGGTGCATGTCCAAAAAATGTCCCTGTTGTTGGTGCATCCTCTATCTCAACCCATTGCTTTCTGTAAAGCAATCCCATCGATAAATTCTCTTTACTACCCGCATATGCCGGATTCATTACACTCATATTATACATGTATTGTGTATAATGCGGATCTTGCTGGGCTTGTAAATCTGCCGAAAAAGCAATTATTCCTAAAGTTACTAAAAATAGTTTCTTCATTATTATTTTATGTTTTTAAAAGAACGCTGCTACAGTACATAACAGCAATTCCTTTTTTATTAACGTTCTCTATTTATATAAATCCAACCTGTTTTTGTCTCTAAATCTGTAAAATCAATTACAAAATAGTAAGTACCATCTGGCAGCTCATTTCCGCTATCAGATTGACCAAACCATTCATTTTCATAATTTGATTTAGAGTAGACTTTTGTTCCGTATCTATTAAAGATTTCAACCTTTTTAATGTTATAGGCTGATAAATCCCAGTTATCGTTTAAGCCATCTCCGTTTGGAGAAATTCCTTTTGGAATAGAACAAGATTCAACGGTAACGGTAGCCGATTCTGTTAAAGATAATGAACAATTTCCATTACTAATATTAGATAATTCGATTACAACATTAGTAG
>JAYRQH010000080.1:0-4128 GCA_041910715.1 Bergeyella sp. | reverse complement strand
TCCCACCGAAGTGGGAAATTCTCACAAACAAACAGAACTAAAAACGTATTATTCTAGCAAGTCAACAGACTCATCCTGAATTTCTACGATTTTATTTTTTGACACTTTTTTGAAGAAGTATTGTATTTTTAGTTTTAAAGCAATCCATCCTAATATAAAATAGACAAATGCCATGATTAATAAATGGATAATGTACGGCTGATTTAGATAGGAAGATCCATTTTGAATGAGCATAATCTTCAAAGTTTCCAGATAAGGTGTTAATGGAATAATGCTCGTCAATCCTTCAATAAATGGTGGCATCGCATATCGAGGCCACGTAAATCCACTTATAATGAATGCTGGCGACGCGATAACCATTAATATTTGAGTAGCTTTTAGTGCATTGGGTATTAAGATACTTACTAAAACTCCTAAATTGGTGCAGGCCAAAACAAATAAAAAGGTTCCGATAAAAAATTGCATTATATTTTCTGGAGCTGGAATCATGAAGTAGGCACTAACAGCATAAAACATCAGTATATTAACCACAGATAGCAACCAAATTGGTAGACATTTTATGAGCATGATAAGAATCGTGTAGCGTTCTTTGCCCGAATATTCACGAATGAAGGATGCGCGCTTGAATTCTTCAGAAAAGGAAACTGCCATCGCCAAAAGAATTACTTGTTGTAACACTACCGCCATCATCCCAGGCCACATGAAAATAAGATAATTACTTGTGGTGTTGAACATGGTGATGTAATTTGCTTTGAAGGGCTCATACTTTGTCGCAGCTTGCTCCGCGTTTAATCCTTTTTTCTGCAAACCCTTCATTTCGGCACCCGCAGAAAATGTTCCTAGAGTCAATTGCAAAGCCTTCGTGGCGAAATTTGCCGTCAAAACATTTGCTGTATTCACATAGACATTCACTTCCGGATATTTTTGTTGAAGCATCATAGCCTCGAAGCGTTCTGGAATGATTACGACTGCTGCGGCTTCCGTTTTAATGACCTCATCTTTTAAATTAGCCGGCTCTTGTGGATATTTAAGAATCTTGATACTGCTATTATCCTCGAGCATATCCACCAATTGTTGCGAAGTAGGCGTTTGATCATTATTTACTAAGATCACCGGTATGTCGGTAACTTTCCCTTGTTTGTAGGTAGCTCCAATAAGTAATGCATAAACAATAGGCGCCAGAAAGAAAACCGATAGCAAGGTTGTGTTCGAAAAAAACAGCCTAAACTCGCGTTTGAGTAACGTAAAAAAAACGTTCATAACTGCAATTTTATTGTTCAACAATCTGTACTCCCGAGTTCACCAAAAGTTGAGCTACTTTCTGATTTTCTGTTGGGATTACTTTAATTTCGTACACCGCATCTTCTGGGTTATAATCTGGAAAAGCGGTCGTGATATCGGCATATTTCGTCAGCTGTTTGATGGATACAATTTTACCTTTAAATATGGCGTCTCCATAGACCAACTTCATCGTTACTTCCATCCCTTTTTGATATTTTGAAATCTTACTTTCTGGAATTGTAAATCGGAAATACGTCGATTGGGGCACATATCCGTTAAACAGAGCAAAGCCTGCCGTTGCCAACTCTCCTTTTCGAAGCGCAATAGTCTCAATTTCCATATCGTTTGTTGCGATTACGTAACGCTCCGAATAGGCTACTTGCGCTTCTTGGAGTGCACCCATCGCTTGATTTGCTTGGCCTTCGGCCATGCCAATTTTTTCGTAACGTGTTCCTACTTTAACATCATGAAGTTCTGCATTTACGGCATCCAACTGTGCTTTAGCACCTTGGTATTTTGCATAAACCTCATCATAACTTTGTGGCGACATCAGACTGTCGCGATACATATTCTGTGCTCTCTGGTAAGATTTTCTAGCATACGAATACTGTTCCTGCAAACCTTTTTGTTTGGCGTTTAGCTGTCTCATTTGGTCTGCTGTAGCGCCATTTTTAGCCATTTGAGCCTGCATTTTAGCTGCTTTTGTAGCACCTTGAGCCTGCGCAATTTTTGCAGAAACTTCAGGCACGTCAATTTTGGCTAGCGTATCGCCTACGTGTACCGTTTGCCCTTCTTCAACGTAAATTTCAAGAATACGGCCAGTGACTTTTGGTGCGAAAGAGATGACTTCTTTTTTGGTTTTTCCTACAATAGCATCGTGCATTTCTTTTTCTTTACACGAAACCGTAGATAGTAAAATTAAGAAGGAGACTAAAGTGTATAGTGAGGTTTTCATTTTTCTGTTTGTTGTTTGTTATTTGTTGTGTGTGTGTGTGTGATCAAGTCTACTAGAAGAACTATAATTTTTCCAGCTGAAGATTTTGTGTGGCTTTCATTAACTCGATTGCACTTCGGCGTTGGTTGTAAATCGCTGTTTGATATTCCAGTTCCGCAGTTTCAAGATCATTTTCCGCTTCGATAAGATCGGCTGATTTTCTAGTTCCGTAGCGGAATTCTTTTTCCACATTTTCCAGTGCGTTTTTTGCAATACTTCGAGCTTTATGCTTTAAATCAATTTGTGCTTCGGCATTGGTAAGCATAATTGAGTTATTTTCGAGATTCAGTTTTAATTTTTTCTCAGCATCGCGTTTTTTATTTTCCAATAATTCTTTCTGAATCTTGGCGACTTCGACTGCCGTTTTACCTTCATTACCATCAAAAACATCCCATTTGAAACCCACTCCCGCTTGAAAAAGTGGTGCGATATGAAGTGCAGACGGATCCGCAGTAAGTTTGGTGCTTGTTCCAGGAATTAGTGCTTTTGATGTTGAAATATGATTATCATACAAACCAAAACATGTTAACGATGTTAAGGCTTGCACTTTCGGAACCCACCAACGTTCTTCCGCTTTAATTTTATACTCCGAAGCGCGTATTCCGTGTTCTAATGCTTGAATTTCGGCTCTGTTGTATATGTTAGCGTCATTTGTAAGATATTCCACTTTTTTTAATTCAGGCTTAATAAGCTGGATACGATCTTTATCAATTCCTGTCAGCAAATGCAGATGTGTAATTAGAAGTTGCTTCTTACCTTCGTACTCAATTATTTTAGAATCTAAGGTTGCTTGAGCAAGTTCGATTTTACGGTGATCATATGGTGTAATTAATCCATAACCTAATGCCTTATCGGCGGTTTTTTTACTAATTTCCAGTCTTTTTTTGGCTTCATCCAAAACATTTTTAGTTTCGGCTAAAAGTGCAAACTGATCGTAGGCTTTAGAAACTTCGGTAATGACTTCGTCTTTGGACTTATCCATTAGCTTTTTTTCCGAAAGATTTTTTTCTTGATTGGCTTGCTGCAGATATTTTACTTTTCCACCTGAATACAGCACCATGGAAGCTTCGGCATTAAGTGCTGCTGAAAATCCCGAAACATTTAGTGTATTGGAACCCTCTGGTACTGATAAACCTGGAAAAACACCTGGAATTGCCGGAAGAAGATTTAGTTCTGGTGTTTTATAATGAGCAGCACCATACATATACCCTACTTTACCCGAAACATCCAATTTTGGTAAAAAAACATCTTGCAGTTTTTCATCGTCCAATAACGTAAGTTTATTTTGTAATGCCTGCTCGGTAAGGTTGGCATCCTGAGTCATGGCACTGGCTACCAGTTCTTGTAGCGTAGGAGCTGTCTGCGAGAAAAAGCTTGTAGAGAAAAGCGCCGCGGACACCACCAATGCTGTACGAATTACTTTCATAATATAGGTTGTTTGTTTGTGAGTACAAAGTTCCGACGAAAGAGTGAGCTTTCCTTTGACAAATGTCAAAAAAAACCTAGACTTCTAAAGTAATGAAAATACAAACAAAAATATCCAACAAAATCTGCTGGATATTAACTAATTATTAAAAGCTAAGCGTTGCTATTTTTTAGCTGTCTTTTAATGACTGCATGTCAATCACGAAACGGTATTTTACATCCGCTTTCACCACGCGGTCCCACGCTTCGTTAATGGCATGCATGGAAATCATTTCCACTTCGGGAAGCACATTATGTTCACCACAAAAATCCAGCATCTCCTGAGTTTCCTTAATTCCTCCAATCATAGAGCCTGCCATATTTTTTCTTAGGCGCACCAAATCACCACTATTTACATGCGTTAAAGGTTCGATAGCACCTACCAAAAC
>JAYRQH010000079.1:0-6519 GCA_041910715.1 Bergeyella sp. | reverse complement strand
CATGTAAATAATTTTAAACAATTAAAATAGGAATTCTTTGAGGCGGACAATTGGGACGCATGTTTATACAAGAAGCATTGAAATACGATGACGAATTTTATGTTTTAGATCCCAATCCTGATTGTTCATGTGCTGCCATCTCATATTACACACAAGGTGATTTTAATAAGTATGAAGATGTTTTGGCATTTGGTGCAGATAAAGACGTTGTAACAATCGAGATTGAGCACGTAAATGTTAAAGCGCTGGAGGAATTAGAAAATAGGGGCGTACGCGTTGTTCCGAATGCACAAATAATAAAGATCATTCAGCAAAAAATTTTGCAGAAAGAATTTTATAAATTTAATGCCATTCCTTCCCCATTTTTTGAGGTGATGTGGGATGCGGAAGAGCCAGTTATGTTTCCCATACCTTTTGTACAGAAAATGAATACAGGAGGATACGACGGCAAAGGAGTGCAAGTAATCCGGTCAGAGCACGACTATCAACAACTATGGAAAGAAGCTTCCGTACTGGAAGAATTGGTAGAAATTAATAAAGAACTATCCGTAATTGTTGCTTTAAATGAGAGAGGCGAGAGCACAACATTTCCGATTACCGAGATGGTTGCTGATCCTAAACTGAATTTATTAGATTTTAATATATGTCCTGCCGATATTACGGATGATACGATTCGTCAGGTTGAAGCGATCACACAAACGTTCATTGAAAATGTAAATTCACCCGGATTATTTGCTATTGAACTTTTTCTTGATAAAAATGGAAAAGTTTGGGTGAACGAAACGGCACCAAGACTGCATAATTCGGGACATCAAAGCCAAGAAGGTAATGCCAATTCGCAATTTGAACAATTTTATCGTGTGGTCTGCAATTTACCATTGGCTGATACCGATGCTTTTGGAGATTCTGGGATGCTGAATTTGGTTGGTGAAGAAGGATTTTCAGGTGAAGTACATTATGAAGGTCTAGAGGAGATAATGAAGTTGCCACAAACCTATGTCCATTTGTATGGTAAAAAAGACACTAAACCTGGCCGGAAAATGGGGCACATCAATGTTCTCGCCGATTCGCGTGAGGCCCTATTGGAAAAATTAATTATGATTAAAAATAAGGTTCGAGTTATTTCAAAATAATATAAAAAAAGACCAAGCATTGCTTGGTCTTCTTATATGATGAGCAGAATACTTATTTTACTTTTGCGTTTTCTAACGTTTTATTGTAGGCATCTTTCGCGTCTTCACTTGCTTTTTTAGTAGCCTCTTTCGCATCAGTTGCCGTTTTGTTAATCGTTTCTTTAGCATCTTGACCCGCTTTCTTCAAATCGTGCTTCGCATCTGCAGCTGTTTCGTTGATGGCATCTTTTGCTTCAGCTGCAGCGGTAGAAATAGCTGCTTTTGTGTTTTTCCAAGCGATAGTTGCTTCATCTAAAGTTTTTTGTGCCGCAGCTTGAGCTTCTTTGTCTCCTTTCTTAATAGCTTCGTCTAGTTTAGCTTGAGCTTCATCCACTTTCGCCTTAGCTTCTGTTTCAGATAGTGTCGTTGTAGTTTCAGTAGTTGTAGTAGTTACCGCATTTGTAGAGTCCAAATCTACAGTGTTTAGAGTTGTGGTTTCTTTTTTACAAGATACAACTACAAGAGCGGCTGCTGCAGCCAATACAAAAATTTTTTTCATTGTTTTATAATTTTATTTTGAGATTTCTATAACGCAAATTTAGCGTATTTCATATGTCGAATGTACAGATTTTTTTGTTTTCTGTTATATAATATCATCGTTTTAACATTCCACGTTTATAATTCATAATAAATACGCCCGAAATGATGAGAATTGTAGCGACGATAAATTTGGTACTAATCTCTTCATCCAAAATCAGCCAGCCTAATGTAATGGCAATGATTGTATTAATATAGGAAAGCATGGAAACCTGTGTGGGCAATAGTTTTTGCAAAATATAGTGGTATGCAAAAAAGGTGGTAACCGAGCCAAACAACGCCAAATAAATTACTGCGATGATACTCTTGAAACTCCAATTTTGCACCGCTATCGACTCCGAAAATACAAATGCAAATAGAAGTTGAATGATTCCCGCAACCGCAAACTGATAGAACAAATTAAGCAACAGATTTTGACCGGTATTCGAAATGGTTTTCTTAGCATAAACGGTGCCTATAGCCCAACTTAAAATAGCAAGAAAAAGTATGATGATGCCTTGTAGATATTGAGGTTCAAGCAAATCTTCCAAGCCGTCCCAAAAAATAAATGCAACGCCCGAAAAACCCAACAAAATACCTAACAATGCCTTAAAAGAAAATTTTTGCAATCCGACCACTAAGCTCACGATAAAAATCATAACGGGAGATAAAGCCGAAATAAGCGATGTTAAACTAGAAGAGAGATTTTGCTCGGCTACGGTGGTTAATCCATTAGCGCCCACCAACATCAATATCGATAGAGTCGCTTGAACTCGAAAATTTTTCCAACCAATCCAATCAAGTTCCTTTCGCACAAGAAGAATTGGTAATACAATGCATGCTGCCAAAAATTGTCTCAGGCCTGCAACAAACCACGGTGGTATCGTTTTAACTCCAATTTTGATTCCTAGAAAAGTAGTCCCCCAAACCAAAGCGACACAGATAATAGCAAAAACGAGTTTTGTATTCAACCTCCAAACATTTAAGGCGCAAAGATACCTCAAAAATCCGTGGATTTCGCCTTTTATTTTTATCTTTGAAAGCATCTAATTGTAAGTATTTATGGTAGGAATTATTATGGGAAGCAAAAGTGATTTAGCAATCATGGAGCAGGCTGCAGATTTTTTGAAAAGTTTGGATATCGCATACGAATTAACGGTAGTTTCCGCACACAGAACTCCTGAGCGGATGCTAGATTATGCCAAAAAAGCGAAGTCGCGTGGTATAAAAGTAATCATCGCTGGAGCAGGAGGCGCTGCGCATCTGCCAGGGATGGTGGCAAGTTGCACGACTCTGCCCGTGATTGGTGTTCCTATTTTATCCAGTAACTCCATCGATGGTTGGGATTCAGTTTTGTCTATTTTACAAATGCCATCGGGTATTCCTGTGGCTACCGTTGCTTTAAATGGAGCCAATAACGCAGGGATTTTAGCTGCTAAAATTATCGGATCGGCGGACGACGAAGTGTCAAAAAAATTAGAAATCTATCAAAACACATTGAAAGATAAAGTTTTAGGAACTGTCGCAGAAATTAAAAAATCGCATCCAAATCAATACGATTAAATCATCAAAGTATAAAAAGAATCAACTCCAGGTTGATTCCTTTTTTTAATGAAAAAGCCAAACCAGAGCCGAAGGCAATTGCTTTGCCCAAAATGCTTCACTATGAGTTCCTTTTTCATCAATTTGAATGGTAAGATTGTGGTTGGAAAGTCCTTTTGTTTTTAGGATTTCAACAAGTTCATTGATATCGTTTACCATTTCTTTTGATTCATTTTTACCAGCAACAAAGTACATTTTCGTCTTTGTAAGATTGGTACTGTTTTGCTCGACATAACTCTTTAGGTCGGTTTCCGAAAACCAAAATGCAGGGCTAAATATACCCAGCTTACCAAATTTTTCGGGATATTTAATTCCGGTATATAGCGAGATAAGACCTCCCATAGAACTTCCTATTAGTGCGGTGTTTACGGCCTCGCTTTTAGTCTTGAAGTAGCTATCAATATACGGTTTTAGAGTCTTTGCGAGGAAATCGGCAAATGCATCTCCATTTCCACCACCATACTGCTCATTTTTCCAAGGAGAATATTCATTCAAACGCTCGCTCCCTCCATTATCAATGCCTACCACAATGGCATTCATTTTTTTTAAACTTTGCAGAGAATCTAAAGTTTCATCGACTTGCCATTCGCCTGAAAACGATGTGGCGTCATCAAACAAATTCTGTCCATCCGCCATATAGATTACAGAAAATCGTTCTGTTGAGGTCTGATACCCTTCTGGAAGATAAATCCATACTTTACGAGTAGTTTTTAGCTGAGGTATTTCAAAATTTTCACTTAGAATGCGTACATTTTTAGATCGCGTACTTTTTTTGGTCGTTTTTTCCTCCCATGAACTAATTCCAATCGTCACGGCATCGGTTGTTGATTCATTGTTTAGAATTTTCCGATTGGGAATCGAATTTTGCTGAGCATCACCTTCCACCTTCTCCCAACTCCCTTGCGTGATTTTGTATTCGACAATAGGTTCTTTAGTTGTAATGACAAGTACATAATTGCCCTCAGCGTCTTTTTTAAAAAGATAATTTTCATCTTTTGGATTCCAACCATTGACGTTGGAGGCCATATAAAGACGAGTGTCTAGTGGCGTATTTTCAGGTAGTTTTGTAATACGAATCGTAATTTGCGCGAATGGAAAACTCATGGCAAAAAATAGAATTATGAGGGTGATTTTATGTGAAAACATAAACAAAAATAGTGAAAACTCGTTTGGTAATAGTTCTCTAAAAATAGAAATCTACCAATCGATTCTCTTTCCCTGGTTTCCCATTGAAAATTTGGTGGAGAAAGCTGTATCTTTGCCCAGCAAATTAAGTATAAGAATGAATCCATTTATTGAAGAATTAAAATGGCGTGGCTTATTCGCCGATATGATGCCAGGAACCGACGAACTTTTAAATAAAGAAATGACCACAGCGTATATTGGTTTTGATCCCACAGCTGATTCTTTACATATTGGAAGTTTGATTCCTATTAAAATTTTGGCTCATTTTCAGATGCATGGTCACAAGCCTATGGCTTTGGTAGGCGGAGCAACGGGCTTCATTGGAGACCCATCGGGGAAATCATCGGAGCGAAACCTCTTGAATGAAGAAACATTAAACCATTATGTAAATTGTTTGCAAAACCAACTGGCTCGTTTTCTTGATTTTGAGGGCGAAGGTCCCAATAAGGCTGAATTGGTTAATAACTACGATTGGATGAAGGATATTTCGTTCCTCGATTTCGCACGAAATGTTGGGAAGTACATCACCGTAAATTACATGATGGCGAAAGATTCCGTAAAAAAGCGTTTTTCGGGTGAAGATGGGGTAGATGGAATGAGTTTTACCGAATTTACGTACCAATTGCTGCAAGGATATGATTATGCGCACTTATACAAAACACGGAATGTGAAATTGCAGATGGGTGGCTCCGATCAGTGGGGGAATATTACAACAGGAACCGAACTTATTAGAAAAACCTTGCAAGGCGAAGCTTTTGCATTGACCGTTCCATTGATTACCAAAGCGGATGGTTCCAAATTCGGAAAATCGGAAAGTGGCGAAAACTATTGGTTGGATGCAAAAAGAACTTCTCCATACAAATTTTATCAGTTTTGGTTGAACTCTACCGATGCAGATGCCGAACGATTTATTAAATTCTATACATTTTTGTCAAAGGACGAAATTGAACAGCGAATTGCAGAACATCAACTAGCGCCTCACGAGCGAAGTCTTCAGAAAAAATTAGCCGAAGAAGTGACGGTTTGGGTTCACGGTCGAGAAGAGTACGAAAAAGCGGTGAAAGCATCTGAGATTTTATTTGGAAAATCTACTGCCGAAGATTTAGTTTCTTTAGATGAAGAGCTTTTCTTGGAAATTTTTGATGGAGTACCACAAAAAGAAGTGGCTAAAGCAGAATTGTTACACAGTGGAATTGTTGACTTACTCTCGGATAAATCAGGATTTTTAAAATCGAAATCCGAAGCAGCACGTGAGTTGAAAGGAAATGCCATCTCTGTGAACAAAGAAAAAGTGACTGAAACTTTTGAAGTGGGTGAGAAAGATTTAATTGATGGTAAATTTTTGTTACTTCAAAAAGGTAAAAAATCGTATTTTATCGTTAAAGCAGTTTAAAAACATACTTACAAAATGAAACAAGGCTCCTCACATGAGGAGCTTTTTTATTTATCTAACGGAGAAGTCTGTGTATAAAGATCATTCGCGTAATTTGTAAATTTAAGTTCGGCTTATTGATTCCAAACCTCTAAAGAAGTATCTTTGTGCTATGGATTTACAATACCTTGTTCGCGAACCGGAGACAATCACTTCGGAAAGTCGTCTACTATTTTTACTTCACGGTTATGGCAGCAACGAAGAAGATTTGTTTTCGTTTGTGCCCACCTTACCCGACGATTGGATTGTTGTTAGCTTTCGTGCTCCTCTAAAGTCAGATTATGAAGGCTACGCATGGTATGACATCGATTTTATGAACGAGGAAAAATTCGTGGACGTTCCGCAAGCTGTTGAGTCACTAAATGCCTTATTAAAATCCATTCAAGAAGTAAAAGAAAGGTATGGTTTGATGGATAGCAAAGTTCATCTCGGTGGCTTTAGTCAAGGCGGTGTTTTGTGCTACGCCTTAGCATTAACGTATCCCGAATTGTTTGAAAAAGTGGCTTGTATGAGCGCTTATCCTGAGAAAAAACTCTTGGTAAATATGGTTCAGGACAACAAGAAATTACATCATCTTCGATTTTTTATTTCCCACGGTACCGAAGACGCGGT
>JAYRQH010000078.1:0-3771 GCA_041910715.1 Bergeyella sp. | reverse complement strand
GATTATAACGGTGGATCAGTACCGGGAATGGTTGCACAATTGTTGGGTCAGCCTTTCGTAAATGCAGCGGTAGGTTTTGATGTGAATGGAGGTGAAGCAACTGCTGTTCGTGAGATTGAGGGCGGTAAAGAAACTATTTCTGTAAAACTTCCAGCTGTCGTTGCGGGGCAGAAAGGTTTGGTGGATGAAAAAGAATTAATAATCCCGAATATGCGAGGCATCATGTCTGCAAGAACAAAACCGTTGCAAGTAGTAGAGCCTGTATCAACAGAAGTTCATGTTGAAGGGGTTTCGTACGATAGTGTTCCGCCAAGAGCCGCAGTGAAAATGGTTGCCGCAGATAATCTTGACGAGTTGGTTCGTTTGTTACACGAAGAGGCTAAAGTAATTTAATTAACTTTTAAAACTTAGAAAAATGGCAGTATACGTATACGCAGAAAATATAAATGGAGTTTACAAAAAGGCAGCTTTTGAAGCGGTTTCGTACGCAAAAGCAATCGCAGATAAAGCGGGTGATACCGTAACAGCAATTACGATTAACCCGTCCGATTCTTCTGATGCCTTATACAAATACGGAGCTACAAAAGTGGTTCATGTTAAGGATAGCGGTTTGGAGTCTTTTTCGCCAAAAGCTTACGCACAAGCAATTGGAGACATTGTAGACGGTAATGTGGTTGTGTTTCCGCATACAACAGATGCTTCGTCTATTGCGCCTATGTTTTCAATAGCAAAAGATTACGCATTGATTACAAATGCAATCGATGTTCCAGAAAATCTTACACCTTTCCAAGTGAAAAGGAGAGCATTTTCGGGTAAAGGGTTTATGCATGCAAAATCCGATTTACCGAATGTAGCAGTAACAGTTTCTCAGAATGCCTACGGGGTAAAAGAAAATTCGGTAGCTGGCTCTGAAGAAGTGAAAGAGATGACTCTAGCGAATGAAGATACTAAAGTAATCTCTCACGAGCAATCTTCGGGTAAATTAGATTTGAAGGAAGCGGAAGTCGTTGTTTCTGCAGGTAGAGGGATGAAAGGTCCAGAAAACTGGGGGATGATAGAAGATCTAGCGAATGTTTTAGGTGCAGCAACGGCTTGTTCAAAACCAGTTTCAGATATTGGGTGGAGACCTCACTCTGAGCACGTGGGACAAACAGGTAAGGCGATATCACCGAACCTCTATATTGCAGTAGGAATTTCGGGTGCAATCCAGCATTTAGCGGGTGTTAACTCGTCAAAGACGATTGTTGTCATCAATAACGATCCAGAAGCGCCTTTCTTTAAGTCAGCAGACTATGGTGTTGTTGGGGATGCGTTCCAAATCATTCCTGCACTAACTGAGAAAATCAAAGCAATTAAAGGATAATTATTCTTTAAAATTAATATTAAAATCCAATCGTGAATGCGGTTGGATTTTTTTTGTTTTGAGAATAGTCAAACATGAATATTTTTACAATGTAGCTTTGGAAATGAAAACTATATCGTACTTTTGCAGAAATTTTTTATATAATGAGCATCGAGGGGAAAGGATCTGGAAGACCCAAAAGACCAAGAATCAACAAAAGTACTAATGGGCCAAGTTCTCAAAGCTCTAGGGATTTCGACAGCAGAAAGAAGTATGAGAAGGGAGATCTCCGTGATGGAAATCGCAAACCCTACAAGAAAAATTACGACCAGCAAAACGACCGAGTAAATTCGTACGTACAGAAAAGGAAGCAAAACAAAATTGATAAAGATCTTCACAAAGATACCATCCGTCTTAACAAATATATTGCTAATTCAGGTATTTGCAGCAGAAGAGAAGCTGATCAATTCATCACTCAAGGTTTGGTTGAAGTTAATGGCAAGGTAATCTCTGAGATGGGATATCAAGTTCAGAAAGAGGATAAAGTTGTTTTCGACGGACAACCTATTACTCCAGAGAAAAATGTGTATGTTCTTCTGAATAAACCCAAAGGATATATCTCTACAACCAAAGACGACAAAGCAAGAAAAACAGTAATGGAATTGGTAGCCAATGCGTCGCCATACCGTTTGTATCCTGTGGGACGTTTGGATCGATCGACGACAGGTGTTATTTTATTGACTAATGACGGACACTTAACAAAAAAGTTAACGCACCCATCATTTAACGTACGAAAAATTTACCATGTCGTTTTAGATCGTAAGCTTTCAGGAGAAGATTTAGCAGCCATTCAAAACGGAGTTCGATTGGAAGAAGGTGTTGCCGAAGTTGATAGCGTATCGTTTATTGAGGGTAAACCAAAAAATGAAATCGGAATCGAAATTCATATTGGCTGGAATCGTGTCATCCGTCGTATTTTTCAAAAGTTAGGTTATGAAGTTGAAGCCTTAGATCGTGTAACTTTTGCAGGTCTTACAAAGAAAAATGTAAAACGCGGTCACTGGAGAATTCTTACAGAGTTAGAAGTGAATAATTTGAAAATGCTTTAAGATTTTCAAACGTGTAAAATAAAAAGATCCTCAATTTGAGGATCTTTTTTATTGATTTAGATTCGTTTAGAACAATCTATAGTTGAATGTTAAATAGAAATTTCGAGGCGGAATGGGATTAACCGAATAGTTTTCGTGAACGTTATAATTTAATGCATTGAACACATTATTCAAACGGGCCTGTAAACTGTATTTTTTCCATTCGTAACCGATACTTACAGCAACAGTTGTATAATCGTCCAAAGGCATCATACGCGAAACTTCCTTTCGTGAAATTAAAGTAGATTTGGTATCGTTCCAACCTGCAATTCGGTCTCCAATGTAGTAAATACCCGTTCCAATTTTCAAGCCTTTTAACTGATTTTGGAATTTGTAGAAGAGTGATAGGTTCGCTGTTGTAGCGGGAGTTCGCACCAATCGTTGTTTTTCTACAAAACCATTGTCTGGAGTATCTAGGTATACGGCATTATTGTATGAAACGCCACCAATAATGGACAGTGATTTTGTCGGGTTTCCCGTAATGTCCAATTCGACACCACGACTTCGCATTTTGCCTGCAAAGGTCTTTAAATTGGCATCTTGTGAAGTAATCACTTGTCCTTTTGTATTCTCAAACCAGTAGGTTTGGTAGTAGTTGTTATACAGAATCTGGTAGGCGGTAATGTTTACTGCTAGCGCACCGTTCCAAAAATTATTTTTCACACCAATCTCATACTGGTCAACAGTTGTTGGTTTTAACGCTTTAACACTCAGGTTCATCAGTTGATTTTGCACTTCCTGATCGGATACTGACGTGTTAACTTTACCTAAATCATCCGAAGTATACCCTGTATTGGTCACAAAGGAATTGGTATAGGTTCCAAAAACAGAGAGATTATCATTTGGCATATAGACCAAACCAATCTTAGGTGAAAGTGCTTGGTCGTAAGTGGCTGTATTTGCTAATAGATCTTTAGTCCCTTTTTTGAAGTTGGTTTGTATGGTTGGCATATTTTCCAAGTACGACCAGCGCAAACCTGCTAAAAGTTTTACTTTATGGGTTAACCCAACGAAGTCTTGAACATAGGCACCAAGCCTCCGAGTATTGATGCGATTTTTTGTATTTTGAGTGGCTTCAGGCTGCGCTACAGATGCCCACGTAGAAGGGGTATCCAAATAGAGTACATTATTGGTGGTTGCTAACGTATAGCTGTAAGCATCTGCTTGACTATAATCAGCATCGGCGCCGATCAGTAATTTGTGGCTGATTTTACCCGTAGAAAACTCACCATTGATATTCAACTGAGCTGAACCGTAATTTTGTTCGTTATAGGTTTTATT
>JAYRQH010000077.1:0-2858 GCA_041910715.1 Bergeyella sp. | reverse complement strand
TTCCATTCAAAATGACAAGTAATTTTATCCAAATGCTCTTTTCAAAAGACTTTCGACTTGGGGTTCGCTGCCACGGAAATTTTTGTACAATTCCATTGGATCTTTCGTTCCACCTGAAGACAATAAAATTTTATATTTCGCCGCAGTCTCCGAATTGAAAATGCCAGTTTCCTTGAAATACGCAAACGCATCAGCATCCAACACTTCCGCCCATTTATACGAATAATAACCTGCTGAATAACCTCCTTGAAAAATATGCGAAAAGGTCGGACTCATCGCAGTTTCTGGATTTACAGGGTACAAGGATGTTTTTGAAGTTTGAGCATCTTCAAACGCTTTGATATCTTTTACAAGTTCAGGATTCGTGTGATACGCCATATCCAACAAACCAAAACCTAACTGGCGAAGCGTTTGGTAGCCTTCCATAAAATTTTTGGACTGCTCAATTTTTTCGATTTTATCGTTGGGAAGTACTTCTCCCGTTTGATAATGTTTTGCAAACGTTTTTAGAAATTCGGGTTCGTAGCAGAAGTTTTCCAAAAACTGTGATGGAAGTTCTACAAAATCCCATTTCACAGAGGTTCCAGAAAGATTAGGGTATTGCGTATTGGCCAACATGCCGTGCAAGGCGTGACCAAATTCATGGAAAAGCGTGGTAACCTCTTGAAACGTCAACAAACTAGGCGTGTCCTTCGTTGGCTTGCTAAAATTGCACACAATGGAAATATGGGGACGAGAATTTTCACCATTTTTGATGTACTGATTTTTATAACTCGTCATCCAAGCGCCAGCTCGCTTTCCTTTTCTTGGGAAATAATCGGTGTAAAGTATGGCTTTTAGCTTTTGGCTTCTTGCTGATTGCTGATTGCTAGAAGAAATCGAAGTATCCCGAATCTCATAAACTTCGTAGGTTTGAACGTCTGCATGGTATTTTTGAATCGTATGAACTTCCTTAAATTCCAAGCCGAAAAGTTGTTTTGCTAAACCGAAAACGGCATCCTGGACTTGATTTAAAGGGAAATAAGGTTTTAGTTCTTCATCATTAAAGTCGTATTTTGCTTTACGCAATTTTTCCGCATAAAAAGCGTGGTCATACGACTGCATTTCATTTATTCCGTCGGCTTTTGCCAGTGCTTTAAGTTCTTCAATTTCTTTTTGAGCGTAAGGCGCAGCTTTGGTTAGAAGTTCGTTGAGGAAATCTAAAACCTTAGTGGGTGATTTTGCCATTCTTTCTTCCAATACGTATTCCGCGTAATTTTTGTAGCCAAGAAGCTCCGCTTTTTGCTGTTTTAAAGCGATGATTTCTTTGATGAGATCCTGATTGTCGAGCTCGCTACCATCAAAAGACTTTTTACCATTTGCCAGCGCTAATTCTTTTCTTAAATCTCGGTTTTCGGCATACGTCATGAACGGAACATAGCTTGGATACTGCAAAGTAACCACATAACCGTCCAACTTTCTTTCCTTGGCTTCTTCTTCATATTGCGCTAAAATCGCATCGGGAATACCCGCCAAATCCTTCTTATCAGTAATATGTTTAAAATAATTATTGTTGGCTGCCAATGCATTTTGCCCGAACTGAAGCGACTTCATGGATAAATCGATATTAATTTTCTCCAATTTCTTTTTATCCTCTTCGTTTAACAATGCGCCACTTCTTACAAAACCCTTGTAGGTCTCATCCAAAAGCATTTTTTGCTCATCGTTAAGGTTGTATTTCGCTTTCTCCTCATAAACTTTCTTAATTCTCTCGAATAATTTTTCATTTTGACAAATTTTGGATGAAAACTCGGTGAGTAAAGGCGAAGCCTCTTGGGCTATTTTCTGAATTTCGTCGCTGGTTTCCGCCGAATTGATATTGAAGAAAATATTAGAAACCACATCCAATTTTTTACCTGAAAAAGCCAATGCTTCTATGGTATTTTCAAAAGTAGGTTCATCAGGATTGTTGACAATATGATCGATTTCTGCTTCCGATTCTTTAATTAATTCTTTGAAAGCGGGAAGGTAATCTTCGTTTTTTATTTGCTCAAATGGTGCGGTATGAAATGGCGTGTCGAAATTTTGGGTAAGTATGTTCATAATAATATTTGTATTAATGTAAAATGTACATTGTGTTTGTTATTCTTTGTAATTCATTCGTCAGGTCGAGTAGATTTTTGAAAAAATCGTATCGAAACCTTTTTGAACTTCTCGATACGCTTCGCTACTCGAAGTGACAACATCTTATGTTGTTTATTATTCTGAATATTTCTCAAAGATAATGCCCAAAAGTGAAATTGTGACAAATTTGCGCCCCGGATGGAACGGCCTGTTGGAGCTCTTCCGAAAACAAGGCTTTGCTCGGCTCGGAAAGCGACTAGTGACAGCCGGAATTGTGCGCCAAAAAAAATACCTCATACAACATTTATGAGGTGAAAAAATAGATTTATTTTTACAAGTTATCTGTTGTAGAGTTTATTGTAAAGCGCATCGAATTTTTGCTTAATATTTTTTCTCTTAAGTTTTAAGGTAGGAGTCAGTAGTCCGTTTTGTTCGGTCCAAACCTCAGGCGTCAATTCGATGGTTTTTATTTGTTCCCAATGCCCTAAATTTTGGTTTACATGTTGAATTTCGGTAAGAATTTTTTGCTTCAGTTCGGGATTGTTTGCAATTTCAACTTCGGTAGAGCCTAGTTTTACATTGTTTTTTTCGGCCCATTCTTTTGCATAGTTGAAATCAGGCTGTATGAGTGCTGCTGGCATCTTCTCGCCTTCGCCAACAACCATGATTTGCTCAATAAATTGCGATGCGCGAGCCAGGTTTTCAATCATTTGGGGGGAGACGTATTTTCCGCCCGAAGTTTTGAACATTTCTTT
>JAYRQH010000076.1:0-2457 GCA_041910715.1 Bergeyella sp. | reverse complement strand
GCTGTACGTGCATACAACTCGTTTTCAAAGGAATTGAGATTTTTATTTCCTTTGGATTTTTCCTGTTCAATTAATTTGAGAAGTTCCGGTGTCGTTTTGGTTTGTCCAAGCAATTCGTCAGGGAAAAGTTCCTCTGGTGGATGCCCGAAATTCAATGTTTTTTCGTCGCCACTTTCAATAATTTCAACGTCCTTTTTGGTTGCTTTTCTCTCCAAATAACTGTTGATTACAAAAACCTTCTTCTTGTCGTCCCAACGGATGTCACTCGCCAGAACTTGATTGGTAAGTTTTTGTTTTTTATCGAATTTTTGATATTTAAAGCTTGAACCTCTTTTTTCAGCTCGGTTATACGAGTTGATGAAAATATATTCAGTAGGGGAAAGTTTAGTTGCGATTTGCACGCTCCCGGTTATTTCTTCTTTTTTTGTCGAGTTGTACGTGTACGGCTCCAGTTTTGTTTTTTGAATATTGGCCCAAGGTAACGCAAAATGATTGATTGCTAGCGCCAAAAGTGCAATAAATGAAGATGATATGAGATAGGGTTTTGCAAAACGATGAAAACTGGCACCACTACTTATAATTGCCACAATCTCGGTATTGTTTGCCATCCGCGATGTGAAAAAGATCACGGAAATGAATACCAAAATGGACATAAAGGTAATGATGAGATACACCATCCAATAAGGATAGTAATTTAGAAGAAAGTAGCTGACTTCGAAGCCGTTGCTTTCAATTCTGGGTGCTTTCTGCTGGACGTCGATAACAATTACAATGATCGATAATAGCAAGAGCATGAAACCGAGCGTTCCAAAAAATTTCCTGACAATATATCGATCAATAATTTTCATAAAAAATTACAGTCTTTGTTTTAAAATTGGTACAACGCTGTCTTTCCATTCATAGAAATCACCCGCAAGAATATGTTTTCTTGCCGTTCGTACCAAATCCAAATAAAAAGCTAAGTTATGAATTGAAGCAATTTGTTTTGCTAAATATTCTTTGGCTACAAAAAGATGACGAACATAGGCTTTTGAGTATTCTTGATCCACAAAACTGGTTCCCATTTCGTCCAATGGTGAAAAGTCATTTTCCCATTTTTTGTTTTTCATATTAATGACGCCTTGCCAAGTAAAGAGCATAGCGTTACGTGCGTTACGCGTGGGCATCACACAATCCATCATATCAACACCCAGCCCAATACTTTCTAAAATATTCCACGGCGTTCCAACACCCATTAAATAGCGCGGTTTATCCGTTGGTAAAATATCGGTTACTTCGTCGGTGATTCGGTACATTTCTTCCTCCGGCTCGCCCACAGATAATCCTCCAATCGCATTTCCTTCGGCATTTTGTTCGCTAATAAATTCAGCGGATGCCTTTCGTAAATCGGAATAGGTAGATCCTTGAACAATAGGGAATAAGCGCTGTTTGTGACCGTAGTTTTCGGGATTTTCTTCGCACCAACTCATGCATCTTTTCAGCCAACGATGTGTCATTTCCATCGATAGTTTGGCCTGATTGTAATCGCAAGGATACGGAGTACATTCGTCAAAAGCCATAAAAATATCGCCACCGATTTGTCTTTGGATTTCCATGGACTTTTCTGGCGAGATAAAATGGTAGCTTCCGTCAATATGCGATTTGAATTTAACACCTTCTTCGGTCATTTTTCGCGTATTCGAAAGGGAAAAAACCTGGTAGCCGCCCGAATCGGTCAAAATTGGGCGATCCCAATTCATAAATTTATGCAATCCACCTGCTGCTTGCATTACATCCATTTTTGGACGAAGGTACAGGTGGTAGGTATTTCCTAAAATAATTTGTGCATTGATATCGTCACGGAGTTCCTTCTGATGTACAGTTTTTACGGATGCTACTGTTCCTACGGGCATAAAAATAGGCGTTTCTATGGTTCCGTGGTCTGTGCTGATGATACCAGCTCTTGCTTTACCGTTGGTTTGTTGTTTTATTTCAAAGAATGGAGTGTTCATTTTTTATCGTTCTGCTGCAGTTTCCAGACTTGGTGTTTTATTTTTGTCTAACTTTTCTTTAATAAATTTTTTGGCCTCGGGATTTCGATCCATTAAATTTTCTTGTGCTTTATTGTAAATACGTTCGAGCTTTTTCGGTTTTGACGTATAATATGTATAACTCTCTGTGAAAGCTTTCCCGGTAACTTTGTACTGAGTCAAAATGTATTTTGAACTTTGCTCCATACTTCCTTTTTGGTTAAGAGCACCCAGTTGGTCATTGATGGCGAATTCGGCAATTAATGAAGCCATCGTATCTTCATCCACAAGGTCTTGCGGTTTGTTTAGCAAATCTGAACATGAAACAATAAAAGACAATGATAAAAGAAGAAGTGCTTTTCTCATAATTTTCCGATTAAGGCTTTCCATCGAAGATTGATAATCCCGATAATCGCTTCGCCAATAATTCCACCGTTCATCTTGCTTT
>JAYRQH010000075.1:0-2073 GCA_041910715.1 Bergeyella sp. | reverse complement strand
CTGACTGTTTTTCAAGAAAATTACTATCTTTGAAATAAGTTAAAATCTTTACAAATGAAATTACCAAAGTTTTTATTAGCAGATAACACAGAATTTCCTGAAGATCTATTCGTGGTACATACAGAATACCCACGCTTTATCTTGAATGTTGAAGAAGAAGAAGTTGAGTGGCTTGATGATTTGGAAGGCGATGATGAAGAAACCATGGCAGACGAAGCTACAAAAGTAGTAGAAGCAGCCTTCAGATGGTGTGATGATGAACTTGCAAAGTACGAAGATGAAGACGAGGAATAATTCGTGATTCAAATAAAAAAGGAACTCTTTCGAGTTCCTTTTTTATTTATATACTATTATATTAGTTGCTTCTGTTGAGTTTCATGAGCAATAAGCTGTCTTTATACAACTCTAATGTTGTACCAGAAACCACATACCTGTTGGCTTCACCTAAAACCTTCAAGAAATTATCTTCGACTGACATATTATCACAATACATTTTGGTAGCACCTACCCTTCCTGCAGTAAAGCCACCTATCGAAGGATCGAGAACGACCTCACCGAAGTAATTATTACATCCCGCGTTTCCGGTAAGTTTTCCATTTTCCAAATTTAAGGTTGGGGTTTTCCCTTTCACAGTTTCAGCAAGAACCCACTGTGAGTTTGCAATTGAAGGTTGTGCTTTTCCAACTTTGGAAGTTGACGATGATGCCGCCGTACATGATGCCAATACAGCTCCCGCGAACATCGATATAATAAGTTTTTTCATAAGATTAGGTTTAAGGTTAATCAAAGGTACAAAAATCGTCCCGAATTGTTGACTCAAAAAAAAACACTGAATTATCAGTGTTTTTTTTTAATGTATAAGATCAACGTTTAATTAACGTAAAGTCGCTCCGAAGTCGTTCTGATAGGTTTTAATCAGCGAATTCATCACTTCGTTAATATCTTTATCTTCTAGCGTTTTCTCTTCATTCAGTAATTCAAAGCTTAAAGCGTACGATTTTTTACCTTCAGGAAGATTTTTGCCCTCATAAACATCGAATAAGTTAATAGCCTTTAGATACGGAGACTTGTTCTTCTTTGCAGCCTCATAAAGTTCGGCATACGATACGGTTTTATCCAAAAGCAAAGCCAAATCTCTCCTGATTTTATTGAATTTCGGAATGTCTACAAACTTCAAATCGGTTGACGAGCGAAGTTCTTGTGCCGTTTCCAGTTCGATTTCTGCGTAAAAACATTCTTGGTCAATATCAAATTCTTTAAGTAAAGAAGCGGAAACTTTCCCTAACCTCGCAACAACCTTCCCTTCATGCTCAAATGCCATCGCATCGCTGAAACGGAAATCTTCAATTGCTTTTTCGGAGAATGAAATTCCTAATTTGCCTAGCAAAATCTCGACATAACCTTTCAGATGTGAGAAATTGGTAGCTGATTTCGGAACCAACCAATTTTCTGCAAGATCTCTTCCCGAAACGAGAACAGCCATTTGCTTACGCTCCAAATATTCGTCTGTTTTATGATAAATTTTCCCTAATTCAAAAAATTTGATGTCTGGATTTTTTCTATTGATATTATAGGACGCATTTTGTAACATACCTTCCAATAGTGACGTTCGCATAACCGCCAAGTCCGAGCTTAAAGGATTCAATAGTTTTACTGGGTTTTCGCTAACGTATTTTTCTGCCGTCAGCGAGTTATTCATAACCTCATATAAACCATAACTTTGCAGCGATCTCGCCCATAAATTTTCTTATGCATCTTGATCGTCTGCACTAAGTTTTACGGGAGTAAATGCTATTTTCTTCGGACTATCAATCTTGTTGTATCCGTAGATACGCAAAATTTCTTCGATAACGTCAATTTCTCGAGTTACATCCGCTCTGTATGCCGGAATTGAAAGTTCTAAACCATTTGGAATCTCGTTTAAAACAGATATTTCCAACGATTTTAGAATTTCCTTGATTTTTTCGCGGTGTATCTTAACACCTAAAATTTGCTCTAGTTTTGAGAAACGTAGAATGACGTAATGATCTTGAATTTTCTTGGGATATTCCTCCAAAATAGGTCCAGCTAACG
>JAYRQH010000074.1:0-6586 GCA_041910715.1 Bergeyella sp. | reverse complement strand
GTCTTATTGGAAATTAATCAGCGGGATTTAGTGAATGATTTAACCAACTATACTTCCAATCCCATTGTGATTGAGGCGTTGGATCGATCAGACAAGCTTCAGAAGACGACTGCGAATAAATCGTATATCGATATTTTCTTTGATCAGTTTGATGCGGTAAACAAAGAAAAAAATGCCGGTTTGAAACTTGCAGACCCAGAAGTTTTTGGAAACAGCACACTTACTGAGGTTAAATACAACACAACAGACGATCAGGTAAAAAAGATTGTTCGTACAAAAATCGATCAGTCGGTAGGAACTGCGTTTGAAGTTATCAAAACACGTATCGACAAAATTGGAGCGGTACAACCTAACGTACAGCGAGTACCAGGAACAGCACGAATTTCCGTAGAGATGCCTGGTATTAAAGATATTGACCGCGTTAAAAAAATGCTTCAATCTTCTGCAAAACTTCAGTTTTGGGAAGTGCAACAAGTTACCGAGGTAGCACCTTATCTAGAGCAGTTACAATCGGTAATCGCTGCAAAAGGAGACTCTATGGGTGTTGATAAAAACGCAAACCTTATTAAGGCATTAACTTCAAAAGAACTTCAATCAAATGGTATTGCGAATGTTAATCTTTCCGATACTGCTATGGTGAACAAGGTGCTTAATAGCGCTATTGCCATTAAAGCAAGACCAATTAATTTGCGTTACACCGAGTTTATGTGGGGGTACAAGCCAGAGTCTAGCAGCCCGGAACATTTGGTGCTGTATGCAATTCGAGGCAATGCACAGAAAAAAGCTCCAGTAGATGGTGCTGTAGAAACATCAAACATCAACTACGACCAAATGGGTAGAGTAGTTGTGGATATGCAGATGGACTCGAAAGGCGCAAAAGAATGGAAAACAATGACTGAAAGAAATGTAAACAAGCCAGTTGCAGTTACGTTAGACGGTCACGTATACACCGCACCAAATGTGGTTAGTGTAATTCCTAACGGTAGAACTCAAATCTCTGGTAATTTCTCATTGAATGAAGCCCAAGATTTGGTAAACGTTTTAGGAGCGGGTAAATTACCAGCTGGAGCAAAAGTGGTGCAGGCAGACGTTGTTGGTCCTTCATTAGGTCAAGAATCAATTAATGCTGGTTTAATGTCATTTATCGTGGCATTTGCGGTGATGATTATCTATATCATTTTCTACTACGGTGGAGCAGGAGTTTACGCAGTAATTGCGATGATCATTAACTTGTTCTACATCTTTGGTATTATGGATTCTGGTGACTTCACCTTGACGCTTCCGGGTATCGCAGGTATTGTACTTTCCATGGCTATGGCAGTAGATACCAACGTAATTATCTACGAACGAACTAAAGAAGAATTGTTTGCTGGCAAAAATATCATGCAAGCCTACAAAGACGGATTTAAGCATGCTTTTTCTGCGATTTTAGACGGTCACTTAACCACGATTCTAACGGCAGTAGTGCTTTTAGTTTTCGGTACAGGACCAATCAAAGGTTTTGCGGTAACGTTAATTATCGGTATCGTGATGACATTCTTTACCAACGTTGGTTTGGCAAGGGTGATGATCTTTAATAGATTAGAAAAAGGAAAATCACTTTCTGTATGGACGGCTCCAACGAAAAATATGTTCCGAAATATTTGGATTGATTTTATTGGAAAAAGAAAATATGCATACATCTTCTCATTAATTCTAACTGCTATTTGTGTGATTTCAATGTTCACAAACGGATTTAAATTTGGAGTAGACTTCGAAGGTGGTAGAAATTACGTGGTGAAATTGCAGAAGAATATTGATTCGGATCAGGCAAAAGATGCACTTTCTAAGGTTTTTGTTACCCAAGATGGAAAGAATAATACCGTGGATGTAAAGACTTTTGGAACCGATAACCAATTGAAAATTACAACCGACTATAAAATTGATGACGAGTCTTTAGCAGCTGACCAAGAAATTGAAAATAAATTATACCAAGGATTAAAGCCCTATTTACCTGCAAATACAACA
This sequence comes from Bergeyella sp., assembly GCA_041910715.1. Lineage (GTDB taxonomy): Bacteria > Bacteroidota > Bacteroidia > Flavobacteriales > Weeksellaceae > JAFAFC01. The sequence goes on along the minus strand of JAYRQH010000074.1, from coordinate 4,579 downwards.
ATTCAGGATTTTAAATCGGCAGACAAAGATCACTACGGTATTGTTTCATCAGCTAAGGTGGGTCCATCCGTTGCCGAAGATATTAAGTATAGAGGTACATTAGCGGTAGCTGCTGCACTTGCCGGTATCTTCATTTATATTTTATTTAGATTTAACAAGTGGCAATTCTCGTTAGGAGCCGTTGTATCGTTATTCCACGATGCGGTGATTGTAATTGGTGCGTACTCTTTATTGTATAAAGTAATGCCATTCAATCTGGAAATCAACCAGGATTTTATTGCAGCAATTCTTACCGTAATTGGATATTCCCTGAATGATACCGTGATTATCTTCGACAGAATTCGAGAATATTTACGTGAAAAGAAATCAATAACATTAGCAGGTTTATTTGATGACTCCATCTCAAGTACATTGGGTAGAACCTTCAACACAACATTTACTACGTTATTAGTATTGTTGGCCATCTTCATTTTTGGTGGGGATAATTTAAGAGGATTTATCTTCGCATTGTTAATCGGTATCGGTTTTGGTGCCTATTCATCCATCTTCGTCGCATCAGCAATTGCTTATGATACGTTGAAAGGGAAAGGAAAAGAAGAAAAAGTGACGGGTAAAACCACCACGGCTAAATAATTTACGTTAGACCATATTAAAGAGTCCTTTAGTTTTTGCTAAAGGACTTTTTTTGATTTCATTTTTTAATAAAAATCTCGGTGCGATACGCGAATTATCCTATATTTGCTTTATGGATTTTAAGAGATTGATCATTCGTGGTATTTCCTACAGTCAAACCCAATCGGGAGCTTACGCTTTGCTATTAGAAGATGAAGAAACATCGGTAAAATTACCCGTCGTTATCGGAAATTTTGAAGCGCAGTCTATCTCCTTGGGATTAGAAAAGGATATTCATCCGCCACGACCATTAACACACGATTTGTTTTCGAAATTTGTCGAATTGGCAAACTATACATTGTCTTCAGTAGTTATCTATCAAATTGTAGATGGTGTCTTTTTTTCGAACATCAATTTTATACATAACGAATCGAAGGAAGAATTGGTACTGGATGCTCGCACTTCGGATGCGGTGGCAATGGCTGTACGTTTTGATGCACCAATCTATACCACGTCTCAAGTTCTCAATGAGGCCGGAATTTTACTCGATATCGAAGAAGTTAGCAATGCCGAAGACACCGAGTTTTCAGCTCAAGAACCTTCATCAACCGGCTACAGCGAACTGTCTATGGAGGATCTGCAAAGTCTTTTAGATAATGCCGTTCGTGATGAAGATTACGATACTGCTTTAGAGATTCAAGAAGAAATCAAACGACGTAAAAAGAAAATTGATTAAATAAATACGTGTACACTATATGAATGTCAAAGTACGTTTAACCATCATGAATTTTTTGGAGTTTGCCGTTTGGGGTGCTTATCTTACCTCAATGGGAAATTACCTAGGTTCTGTGGGATTGGGTCCGAAAATCGGATTATTTTATGCCATGCAAGGAATTGTCTCCATCTTTATGCCTGCAATTATGGGGATTATTGCCGACCGATGGATTCCTGTTCAGCGCTTATTAGGAATTAACCACTTGCTTGCCGCTGTTTTTATTATAGCAGCAGGATATTACGGACAGATGTCTGGGGCAAATGTTGATTTTACAATCATTTTCACGCTGTATTCTCTAAGTGTCGCATTCTTTATGCCTACCATTGCATTATCGAATTCTACCGCATATACCATTTTAAAGCAAAATAATCTAAACACCATTAAGGCATTCCCGCCAATTCGTACTTTCGGAACTGTCGGATTTATCGTTGCGATGTTATTTGTTAATTTTTTCGGAACACAGGACGGTAGTTTTGGTTTTAACTTTTCTGGCGAAGGTACCTTCAAAAGTTTCCAGTCGGATTATAATCAGTTCTATGTCTCCGGTATATTAGGGATTATTTTATTCCTTTACAGTTTTACATTACCAAATTGCCCTGTGGATAAGTCGACAGAAAAGAAAACGTTAAACGACGCATTAGGGTTGAAGGCATTTTCTCTTTTCAAAGATCGAAAAATGGCTATTTTCTTCATCTTTTCGATGTTGTTGGGAGTTTCACTTCAGATTACAAATGGCTATGCCAATCCATTTATTACGACGTTTAAAAATATCCCAGAATATGCTAACACGTGGGGGGCAAACAACGCGAATGCTTTAATTTCGCTTTCTCAAGTTTCCGAGACGTTATGTATTCTTTTAATTCCATTTTTCTTGAAGCGTTTCGGAATTAAGACCGTAATGCTAATGGCAATGGTTGGTTGGGTGTTGCGTTTTGGATTGTTCGGACTGGGAAATCCAGGCACAGGAGTTTGGATGTTTATCATCTCGATGATTGTCTACGGTATCGCATTCGATTTCTTTAATGTATCCGGTTCACTCTATGTGGATAACGAAACAGATAAAGATATACGTTCTTCGGCTCAAGGCGTTTTTATGATGATGACCAACGGTTTTGGAGCGACTCTAGGAATGTTAGGTGCTCAGGAAGTGGTCAATCATTATGTGTTTAGTCAAACCGATTTGGTTGCTCAACTAGAAGGCTGGAAAACATCGTGGTACATATTTGCCGGCTATGCATTGGTGGTTACGATTTTGTTTGCGTTCATATTCAAACATAAACATAATCCCGAAGAAATGGCAAAAGTAAGTCACTAACATAAAAAAACGCATTTGTACAAAATGCGTTTTTTTTTGTATCTTAGCAAAGAGAGAATTATGAAAATACGAGCCTATATACAGTATTTCGCACTATTTTTAGTCTTCATCGGAAGCTTTCTCCCATTAGTGCATGTCCCAATTTTGGGGAATTGGAATTTTTGGGAAACCGACACATATTTAGCCAGTAGTTTTTGGGCTATCTGTTTATTATGTTTGCTAGGAATCGCGTTTGATCATACAAAAGTGGTGACCATCGGTGCACTATTAATTGTGATTCACGTTGCTTTCAGTATGTTTGCGATCCGCTATCAGACCAACGATTTTTTTGCCTTTATTCCATTTGCAAAGTTAAAGAGCATCGCAGCGGGGATGGTAACGTTAAAATGGGGTTGGATTGTGATACTTTTAGGCGCAGTACTTTTACTAATTTGCTCTTTTTTCAAACAAAAAAAGATTATTTAAAAAATATGAAAGAAGTTTTCATCGTATCGGCAGTACGTACGCCGATGGGCAGTTTTATGGGTAGTTTGGCATCGGTTCCAGCTCCGCAATTAGGATCGGCAGCAATAAAGGGTGCTTTAGAAAAAATCAATCTGAATCCTGAAGAGGTGCAAGAGGTGTATATGGGAAATGTAATTCAAGCGGGAGAAGGTCAGGCGCCAGCGCGTCAAGCGGCATTAGGCGCGGGATTATCCAAAGATACTCCTTGTACGACAATAAACAAAGTATGCGCTTCGGGTATGAAAGCCGTTATGATGGGCGCTCAGGCAATAAAAGCTGGAGATGTTGATGTTATTGTCGCTGGCGGTATGGAGAATATGTCTCGAATTCCCCATTATTTAGATGGCAGAAATGGAGTTAAATTAGGCGAAATTAAAATGCAGGACGGTATGCTTAGAGACGGTTTGCTTGATGCATTCCACGGACAGCATATGGGGAATTTTGCTGAGAAATGTGCTTCTAAATATGAGTTTTCTCGCGAAGACCAAGATCAATTTGCAGTTCAGTCGTATAAGCGATCAGCAGAGGCATGGGCTAATGGAAAATTTGCAGATGAAGTGGTTCCTGTTTCCGTTCCTCAAAGAAAGGGAGATCCCATTCTCTTTGCAGAAGATGAAGAATATAAAAATGTGAAGTTTGATAAAATTGGTTCTTTGCCACCGGCTTTCCAAAGAGATGGCGGAACGGTAACGGCTGCTAATGCATCAACGATTAACGACGGTGCTTCTGCTTTGGTTCTCGTTTCCAAAGAAAAAATGGAAGAATTGGGATTGAAACCTCTAGCCAAAATTATGGCATATGCCGATGCGGCTCAAGATCCAGAATGGTTTACAACAGCACCAGCAAAAGCGATTCCAATGGCTTTGAATAAAGCGGGATTGGAAATCAGTGATGTTGATTTTTTTGAATTCAACGAAGCGTTCTCGGTGGTAGGTTTAGCTAATAACAAAATTTTAGGTTTAGACGAAGCGAAAGTGAACGTAAATGGGGGAGCGGTATCACTTGGACATCCACTGGGAAGTTCAGGTTCACGAATTATCGTAACCTTGATAAACGTCCTCAAGCAAAATAACGGTAAGTACGGCGCAGCAGCAATCTGTAATGGTGGTGGTGGCGCTTCTGCTATCGTTATCGAAAACATGGCATAAGCCACTATTTATAAAAAGAAGACCATTAAGTATAATTCACGATTATTTTCGTGTTTATCTTAATGGTTTTTTTATTTTTGTTTAAACAATATTTAAAGAATGTCTGAGACAAACGACGCTTTAGCGAATAAGAACATCAAGAATAATCCAAAAATCATGAAGGCGTGGGCCACGTATGATTGGGCAAATTCGGTTTATTCATTGGTAATTACATCAACCATATTT
>JAYRQH010000073.1:0-4419 GCA_041910715.1 Bergeyella sp. | reverse complement strand
TTGGAAAATCGACTTTCGAAGAATATTTTACAGCATTGGTAATAATATTAAGAAAAACCTGATAAATCAACGTATGATCCCCCAAAATATCTTTGCAATCGCCTACTTCAATAATGGTATTTGAATTACCATATACAATTTGAGCTTCATTACATATTCGCTGAATCATGTCCTGCATTTCGATCGTATTCAAATCCAAATCCACCGATTTTGCGCGACTCAAACTTAATACATCTCGCATCAGATGCTCCATGTGGCTTATCTGTTCCAGAACATTCTCCAATTTTTGCGTATTTCCGTCCGTATTTCCGTCCAAAAGTTTACGTTCCAACATCTGAAGGTTTAATTTCATCACCGTTAAAGGTGTTCCCAAATCGTGTGAAATGGTATACGAAAAACTATCCAACTCCTCATTAACAGCCACTAAATCGTCATTTAATTTTTTAATTTTCGCGTAGTGGTCGTATGAAATTTCAAATATTAACGTGATTAATTTTTCAATCGCTATGCGGTCGCGGTCGTTCCAAAGTTTCGATTTACCTTTACTTTCCTCAATAAAAATCTGAAACGATTTTCGCGGCGAAATTCCCATTTCGGTGTGTCCGTTTTTTTGGATGATTTCGTAGTGTTTTTCGGGATTACCTGCCCATTGTATGGTTTCTATAAACTCTTTTCGGAACCAAATGAAATACTTCTCAATTTCCCGATTGATTTTAATAATGGCCAAACCAGCGAAGGATTTGTCGTTACCTACAATCTCAGGATGTTTCTTAGCAAAACTTTGTCTGAAATAGAGTTGTTCATCATCAAAATTTTTATCTTGAAAATGCTCAATAATCTTCTCAATAACTGGATCGGTAGGTGTTTGACCGAAAGTATGAATCTCTCCACTCACCACCATGGCAACGCCGTCAGCCTGCGCTATACGACAAAATTCACTGAAATTATCAATAATACCATTGGTTAAAACCGTGTTTTTGGCCAAATTATCTTTAAGGTGTGTTATTTTCTGATCCAGATCAATGCTGTATTGTACCAATTTTGCAGCTCGAATGTTAGTGTACGCTTTTGCAGCCCACATGGTATATATTTCAGAACGCAAGCGATCTTTCAAATCAACATGCTTGGCTTCTATATTTTGGCACGTTACCAATCCCCACAAAACACCATCCACAATGATGGAGGTTGAAAAGCTTGAGCGAACACCCGCATTTCTCAGGTATTGCCCGTGAACGGGTGACATCGCACGTAACTCTACACATCCAAGATCCAGATTTTCCATTAAGGAAATGACATTGTAGGTTGGGGCATCGATATCGCTAAAAATTCTTCTTTTTTTATCCAAATAAAGGGCTCGCGCCTGCTGTGGAATATCGTCCGCAGGATAATGCAAATTGAGAAAGCCCTCGACACCATCGGCCACTTTTTCAGCAACCACTTTTCCAGAGCCATCCTCTAAAAATTTATAAATCATCACACGGTCGTATCGTGTGTAATTGCTGATGTCGTTGGCAAGATTTTCCCAAATTTCTTCTTCCGTTCGCAACGAATTATAGGAGTCGAAATCAATATACTCCAACTCTCTGGCATTGCCATGACTTGTACAAGGTTCGAACTCAAAGAAATAAAAATTATGATTTTTCTTGATGCTTAAATGACAAGGGATGCCGTGTACATCGATAATGCTAAGCTGTGAAGTGTAACTTTTATCTTGTTTTACCAGTTTTTTAAAGACCGCTGTTTCCTTTATCGCATTAAATAATTCAACATTACTTTCTAAGGGAGACTGCAACTGAATCTGTGGAATTTGAAAAAAGTCTAGAATATTTTCACTGAAAAACTGTACTGTAAAGTCTTCATCAAGTCCTAAAATACAACCAAAATATTGAATTTTTCCTGGAATTTTAATGGGTTCATCCGAACAAAGGTTATATTTCATCATAGCATCATAGTGGAAGATAAAAAAATCTTCATTGCAAGGTACTGATAATAATCCTAATAAACTAGGCAATATCAAATTATATACTTTTAGTTAGCGATAATTAACGATGATTGTAAACATAAAATTTTAAGTTTTTACTGCTTAACTTGCTTTCATTACCACATTTGCTAAAAATAAAATCTATTATATCAATCGTAGCTTTAGCATAGCATTTGTAGCAAATAAAAATGGACAAAATTTTATAACATGAAAGCAATTTGGAACGGTGCCATCGGATTTGGCTTAGTGAATATCCCTGTTAAACTTTATTCGGCGACAGAGTCCAGTAATTTGGATCTGGATATGCTGGACAAGAAAGATTTAAGCAATATCAGATTTAAAAGGATTAACGAAAATACAGGCAAGGAAGTTGTTTGGGAAAATATTGTGAAAGGTTATAAAATGGAGGACAAATACATTGTTTTGGAAGATGAAGATTTTGCAGCTGTCAGTCCCGAAAAATCTAAAATTCTGAGCATTTCACAATTTGTGAAAAAGGAGGAAGTGGATTCGGCATTATTTGAAACACCTTATTTTCTGGAACCTCAGAAGAATGGGGAAGTGGCATATCAGCTCTTACTAAAATCACTTATTAAAACAAAAATGGCGGGCGTGGGAACCTTTATCTTACGAGAAAAAGAAATTCTTTGTTTAATTAGGCCTTATGAAGACAAAATCTTAATGGTGAACCGAATGCGTTATCCTGAAGAAATGCGCAGTTTCTCAGATTTAAAAATTCCCGGAAAAGCTCCGAAACCTGAAGAGCTTAAAATGGCAGAATCACTGATAAAATCTTTGGAAAAACCCTTTGATCCTGCAAAATTTAAAGATACTTATCACGCCGATTTACTCAAAATCATTCAACAAAAAGCGAAAGGCAAAAAAGTAAAAGTGGCGACTTCAAAAGAAGCGGAAGGTAAAACATCCGATCTTATGGCGATGTTGAAAGCCAGTTTGGAAAAAGACACGAAAAAAGTAGGCTAAAAATCCATCGTTATGCCATTAAAAGATTATCATCAAAAAAGAAACTTCACCGAGACTTCCGAACCAAAAGGCGAAGAAAAGAAAAGTGTAGGAAAACTGAAATTTGTGGTGCAACGCCATGCGGCTTCGCATCTTCATTATGATTTTCGACTGGAAATGGATGGCGTTTTAAAAAGTTGGGCGATTCCGAAAGGTCCCTCTCTAAACCCTAGTGATAAGCGATTGGCGATGATGGTAGAAGATCATCCGTACGAATACCGAACCTTTGAAGGCAGCATTCCAAAAGGAAATTACGGCGCTGGTGAGGTTGAAATTTGGGATTCGGGAACATACGAACCGCTGACGAAAGTGAAAGGGAAATCCGACGATTTGGTGATGCGATCGGAACTTCACAAAGAGTCGTTGAAATTTATTTTACACGGCAAAAAACTTAAAGGCGAGTTTGCTTTAGTGAAAATTAAAAATTCGCAAGATGGCAATGCATGGCTGCTGATCAAACATAAAGATCAATATGCGGTAGATGATGAATATTCCGCAGAAGAACATACGGACAAAAACTCAAAAGTAACGGCTTATCTCAAACAAAAATCAGAAGGAAAATCCGATTCCAAAAAGAGTTCGCACCGTTTTACAACGGCAATTTCCAATGAAAAAAAAATTAAAGGCTTTGTGAAGCCCATGTTATGCAAAACGGGTGATAAACCTTTTGATGATGAAGATTGGGCTTTCGAAATAAAATGGGATGGCTATCGAGCGATCGCCGACTTGCGAAAGGATGACATTCAGCTCTATTCCAGAAATGGTTTAGATTTCAGTAAAAAATTCAAAAAAATTAGTAATGCTCTGCAGTTACAAGAACACAAAATGATTCTGGATGGTGAAATTGTGGCGTATGATGATCAAGGAAAACCGAACTTTCAATGGTTGCAGAAAATTGGCGATCAACCGAAATTGGCGATGATTTATCAGGTTTTTGATTTGTTGTGGCTCAATGGGCATTCCACGGAAAATCTCACCTACCTTCAACGAAAAGAATTGTTGAAAGAAGCTTTGCAGGAAAATGAATCCATTCAATACCACGATCATGTCATCGGAAAAGGAAAACAGTTTTTCGAATCGGCAAAAAAAATGGAATTGGAAGGCATTATTGCAAAAAAAACCGACAGTCAGTACACCGAAAATATCCGAAGCAGCGAGTGGCTAAAAATCAAAATTACCCAAACGGATGAAGCGCTTATTTGCGGATTTACCGAGCCTAAAGGTTCACGAAATTATTTTGGTTCCTTAATTCTTGGTAAATATTTGGATGGCGAATTGGTATTTTGTGGCCACACAGGAACGGGTTTTCCAGAAGCGACTATGAAAGCTTTGTATGACGAGATGAAGCCGCTGATCACAAAAGATTCCGCTTTTAAAATCACACCAAAAACCAATGCCAAACCTACGTGGTTAGA
>JAYRQH010000072.1:0-5774 GCA_041910715.1 Bergeyella sp. | reverse complement strand
TTCGATTAATTCGATATCGTTCAGTTGTAATCCCGCTTGTTTTAAGGCTTTCGGAATTGCATAAACGGGACCCATTCCCATGATTCTTGGCTCGAGACCTGCCGCCGCGTACGAAACTAAGCGCGCTTCTGGTTCAAGACCCAATTCTTTTACCATCTCTTCTGACATGACGATTACGAAAGCTGCACCGTCTGACATTTGCGAAGAGTTACCTGCAGTTACGCTTCCTCCTTGTGCAAAAACCGGTCGTAGTTTGGCTAAACCTTCTAGAGAAGTGTCGGCACGTGGACCTTCGTCCATAGCAAAATCAAATTTTTTAGATTGTAATTTTTGCTTATCGTCTACAAAAGTATATTCCACTGGAACAGGAACAATCTGATCCTTAAATCTACCTTCTTGGATAGCCTTCAAAGCCTTCATGTGCGAGTTGAATGCAAACTCATCCTGTGCCTCTCTCGAAACGTTGAATTCTTTTGCCACGGCTTCTGCCGTATAACCCATTCCCCAATAATAATCGGGATTTGATTTGGCTAAAATAGGGTCAGGAACCGGTTTGTATCCTCCCATTGGAATGTAACTCATCGATTCGGTACCACCTGCGATAATGCAATCCGCCATTCCTGATTGGATTTTTGCGGTGGCAATGGCAATTGCTTCGGAACCTGATGCACAATATCTGTTGATGGTAACGCCAGGAACTTTGTCAGTATTTAATCCCATTAAGGATATCAAACGCGCTACGTTTAGGCCTTGCTCGGCTTCTGGCATAGCGTTTCCAACGATAAGATCGTCGATTCTATTTTTATCTAATTGCGGAACGTCAGCCATTAGTTTTTCAATAACCGTTGCTGCCATTTCGTCGGGTCTCGTAAATCTCAAACTACCTTTCGGAGCTTTTCCTACTGCAGTTCTGTAACCCTTGATTATGTATGCTGTTTTCATTTTTTTTAATTAAAATTAATTTTAAAATCTTTGCCTCGCAGAGGCTTTCTGTTAATAGAATGTTTTTTTGGTTGGGTGCGGAGCTCCGTAGGAGCGACCTGTTAATCTTCAATCCACTCAAACACGTATTTTGGATCATATTCAATTTCAAATTTTTGCATAAAATCCAAATATTCTTCCTTGAATGTTTTCTTTTTGTGAAGTTCTTCTTGGTTTAAAATATATTTTACAACCGCATCAATACTGCTTTTTGAATAAGAAAATGCTCCGTAACCTTCCTGCCAATTGAATTTTCCTTTTACCCAACCTTTATCATTAATAAATTTTGAACAACCTGCTTTTATATCTCGTACTAAATCCGAAATCGAAATAGCTGGACTCATACTTACAAGAATATGAACGTGATCTGGCATTGCAAATACAGCGAACAATTTTTGTTTTCTGTTGGTAACAATTCCTGTAATAAATTTATGTAATTCTTCTCTGTTTTCTTTTGAAATCAGATTTTGTCTTTCGCTAACAGCGAAAACAATTTGAATATAAATTTGTGTATAAGTGTTAGCCATTTTTATTAACAGATTGCTCCTAAGGGCTGATATATTGTTATTCTATTAACAGGTCGCCTCTACGAGGCTCATTGAAATTCATAATCTCATTGCTATTAACAGTTCGCTCCTACGGAGCTCCCCTTAATTCCTCAACGGTTTCCCAGTTTGAAGCATGTGCTGGATTCTTTCCAGAGTTTTTCTTTCGCCACATAGCGACAAGAAGGTTTCTCTTTCAAGATTCAATAAATACCTCTCGGAAACGGCTGTTGGTTCGGATAAATGACCGCCAACCATTACATTTGCTAGCTTATCTGCAATTTTTTTGTCGTATTCCGAAATGAAATTTCCTGCTAACATCTGGTCTGTTCCAACGTAGAACATTCCTAAAGCGTCTTTTCCTAGAACTGTAACAGTCTCTTCGATAGGTTGCGTGTAGCCTTGCTCTGCCATCAACTTGGCAACTTTTTTAGCTTCAGCGATCTGACGTTTTTTATCGACTACAACGATGTCTTTTCCATGTTCAAGAATTCCCATATCGTAGGCTTCGTAGGCCGATGTAGCCACTTTTGCCATCGCGATATTCATAAAAGCATCACGCAATCGGTTTGTTTTAACGTCGTCTTTTACAAAATCTCTGCAAGTTCTTAGCGTCATTTCTTTGGTACCACCACCGCCAGGAATTACCCCAACACCAAGCTCTACAAGGCCGATGTAGGTTTCTGCAGCAGCAACAACGCGATCTGCGTGAAGTGTCATTTCGCAGCCACCACCCAAGGTCATTGTGTGAGGCGCAACTACTACTGGAATCGAAGAGTAACGCACACGCATCATGGAGTTTTGGAAGTAGGCAATTGCCATATTTAAATCATCCCAATCTTGGTCTACCGCCATCATCATAATCATCGCCAAGTTGGCTCCAACGGAGAAGTTCGCACCCTGATTACCAATTACCAATCCGTCGTATTCTTTTTCTGCAAGGTCGATAGCACGGTTAAGTCCGTCTAATACTTCGCCTCCAAGAGAATTCATTTTAGAATGGATTTCGAAGTTGATGATTCCGTCGCCCAAATCTTCAATCGAAGCTCCCGAATTACTCCAAAGCGTTTTGTTTTTTCTGATATTATCTAAAATAATAAACGCATCCTGACCTGGAATTTGGTCGTAATTTCCTGTATTTTTATCATAGAAAATACTTTGTCCTTCGTCATTTACTTTATAGAAAGTTTCATTTTTCGAAGCCAATTCTTTCACCCAATCTGCTGTTTGGTAACCCGCATCTTGAGCCAACTCTATACCTTTCTTAATGCCTACTGCATCCCATATTTCGAATGGACCGTTTTCCCAACCGAAACCAGCTTTCATGGCGTCGTCGATTTTGTAAATGTCATCCGATATTTCAGGAACTTTGTGCGAAACATAAGCGAAGAGGGCACCCAGTGATTTTCGGTACAGTTCGCCCGCTTTGTCTTTTCCACCAATTAAAACTTTGAATCTGTCAATCGGTTTATCGATATTTTTCGTCAGTTCTAGGGTCGGGAAGGACGATTTTCCTTGCAGTTCGTACTCCAAGGTATCAAGATTTAAACCTTGAATTTCAGATTTACCTTCTGCATTTTTTACCTTTTTATAAAAACCTTGTTCTGTTTTTGAACCTAACCAATTGTTTTCTAACATTTTTTGAATGTATGGTGGCAAATCAAAAACATTATTGAAATCGTTGGCTTCCACGCCACTTTGGTGAACACCATTGGCTACATGAACTAAAGTATCCAAACCGACAACATCCGCCGTACGGAAGGTCGCTGATTTTGGTCGACCGATTACGGGACCTGTCAATTTATCAACATCAGATACATTTAATCCTAATTTTTGAACGTTATGCAGCAAATCCATCATCGAGAAAACGCCGATTCTGTTCGCGATAAACGCAGGTGTGTCTTTCGCTAAAACAGTGGTTTTTCCTAAGAATTTTGCACCGTATGACATGTAGAAATCCACAACTTCTGGCAAGGTGTGCGGCGTTGGAATAATCTCCAATAAAGGTAAATATCGAACCGGATTGAAGAAGTGCGTTCCTGCAAAATAATCTTTGAAATCATCGCTTCTGCCTTCCGTTAAAAGATGAATCGGAATACCAGAAGTGTTGGATGATACCAAAGTTCCAGGCTTGCGAAATTGTTCTATTTTTTCGTAAACCGACTTTTTGATGTCCAGTTTTTCCACCACAACTTCGATAATCCAATCGGTGTTCGCGATCTTTTTCATATCGTCATCGAAGTTTCCTACTTTAATTCTACTCGCAAATTTCGGAGAATAGAGTAGTGCAGGACTCGCTTTCTGAAGTTTGGCTAAATTTTCGGTAGCAATTCGGTTACGAACAGCTTTGTCATCTTTAGTCAAACCTTTTTTTTGTTCAGCTTCGGTCAGTTCGAAAGGAACGATGTCCAAAAGCAATACTTCTACGCCAATGTTTGCAAAGTGCGCAGCGATACCGCTTCCCATAATTCCGGAACCTAATACCGTAACGTGTTTGATTCGTCTTTTCATTATGTTTTATTATTTATTTACAATCTTTATCTGTTTGAAACTAACTTACTTTTTTGCGGAAAGCTCAATTGAAATTTGCATAATCTCGCTCATCACTTCCTTAAAAGTTTGAAGTTTTTCCTGTGGAATTTTCTCCATCACTCGTGAGTTAAAATTTACCACCGTATCCTTAGAAATATTTCGGTAATTAAGCCCTTTTTCAGTTAGTTTGATAATGACTTCGCGCTTATCTACTTTTGTTTTTTCTTTATAGATATATCCGTTGTCTTCCAGCAACTTGATAATTCGTGTTAGCGAAGTAGGCTCTATGGCCATTTTAGGGCCCAAATTGGTACTTCGAGTACCTTCCTTAGGATCGATCTTCAGAAGCGTTAATGCTTGTACGGCGGTAGAATCGTATTCCTGCGCCATTTCCGAATACATCTTCGAAACCGATATCCAGGTTTGCTTTAAAATGAGATCAATATTTTCTATTTTGTCTTTTGGATTTTGTGCCATCGTTTTTGTGATTTGTGACATATCCCAAATATAATACTATTATGCATGCATAATACTTTTATAATTGTTAATATTTGTTAAAATATTGAATTTCAATAAATTAAAAAATATTCAATGCATAATACTATGCATGCATAGTATTTTTTAAAGGGAATGAAAGTGCGGATTTAGTATCGTTTTCGTAATAAGGCATCAATCTCTTCAAAATTTGATGCTTTATATTGATTATTTGATTGTATAATTTTCCAAAAACCATCCATAAATTCAAATTTTAAGTTTGAAAGGTCTTTTTGATGGTTTTTTTGTAAAAAGGAATACAGCATTTCTGCCTGTAAATTGGGTGCAATAATCCGTGGCGAAACAAAATTTTTGCTAAATGTGAAAAGAGAAATTGTCGTTAGTTCCGGATGCTGACTTAAAATATCTTCCGTAATGCCGGCATGCAGTTTTTTATCGCGGATATACCATATTTTATCTGAAAATTCTTTTGCAAGTCTCCAGTCGTGCGAGGAAAATAGGACCAGTTTATTATGCTCTTTAGCCAACTTTCGTAGCAGTTGCAAAATCATGATTTTGTTGGACTCGTCCAAATGCGTAGTGGGTTCATCCAGGATTAAGACCGGTGAATTTTGTGCGATTGCTCTTCCTATGAATGCTTTTTGAAGATTACCATCAGATAATTTAGTCAATAATGTGTCTTGGTAAGGATTTAATGCAAGATCGGTGATGATACATTGAACTTCATCGATGTCTTGCTGTTTTAGCTGAAAGTAATAAGGGTAATGTATGTATTTACCCAGCGAAATGAGATCGCGAACGGTATAATGCGCAGGAATCTCAGCTTTAGAGAAAACAACGGCAACGTCTTTCGCTATTTGTTGTGTGGAGCGTTCTTTAATAGGTTCAGAATTCAATAAAATAGTTCCCCCAAGTACTTCTAATTGATTGAGTAGTGTTTTTATTAACGTGCTTTTTCCAACACCGTTATTTCCAATGAGTAAGCATACGTCACCTAAATTCAAACCGGCAGAAGCGTTTGAAATTAACGGATCCTGATATCCAATAGATGTATTTTTAAGATCTAAAAAACTCATGAAGAAACTGTATTTCCTTTCATTAACATAAAAATAATCACAGGTATACCGAAAATTGAACTGATAATATTTATGGGAATGCTCACCATTTCTGAAAGTGCTGAGAATGATTCCATAATAAGAATTCCAAGTAAAAGATTGAGTA
>JAYRQH010000071.1:0-16744 GCA_041910715.1 Bergeyella sp. | reverse complement strand
TTAATTCTTGTAGCACGTTCAGTAAACCATCCATTATAATTTGTCGAATTCGTATTGTTTAGTCCCACCGCTAGCAGTGGGCTGTCAAAATTATCAGCGGCCGACGATACAACGAAACATCTCCCTTCGTTAACGTCTAAAATACCATCATTGTCACTATCTAAATCAGTAGTGTCTGGGACACCGTCACGGTCGCTATCTTGTGCTATCAGCGCGTAGGTTCCTAAAAAAAAGAAAAAGAAGACGGCCAGCATTTTCGAAAATCTGCAGCAGGAAGGGCAAGAATAGGGAAATTTCATCTTACTATTTTTGGGTGTTTTTTTGGTGTGCAAAAATAGAACAATTTAATTTTGCCTATATTTTAAAAAATCATCAACTTGCTGATTCATATATTATTAATGTAAAAAAAATATTCCTGAATTGAATCATATTAATCAAAAAATCATGCACCTGTTTGCAGATATTTTTAAAAAATCTAAATCTATAAAATTCCAAATTTTTCTCATTGGAAATTTTCTATGTGTCTTAGTAGTGTTTTGTTGATATTTTTTAAGAAGCAAAAAATTGCTGTTCCATGTTACAATATTAAAGTGAGCTAAATTTCAAATCGAGACTAACACTTAAAAAACTATTACTTTGTTAAGTTTTGATCTTTAACTTATTTTACTGCAACTCTGTTGAAAATTCCCAGTCATGCTTTACAGTCCGTACGACATCGTTTTCGAAAAAGTTGATGAATGCCCAAAAAAGGGAAAAATTCAGCATTATTTTGAGATTGTTTATATTGTTTCTGGGCACGGAATTCAAAATATTAATCAGCATAAAGTCCCGTACCAAAGTGGCGATTTGTTGTTGCTGACACCTTCTGACATCAATACATTTGATGTCCAAGAAAATACAGAATTTCTGTTCATTGCATTTCATAAACATTATATTGAAAACAATGCTTTATCAACTGAAAACAGCATAAAATTGGAGTATCTTCTGCAATCAGCAAGCACCACAAAAGGCTGTATCATTTATAACCGATCGGACAAATTTCTTATAAAATCCCTCGCAGATGGTATTGTGCGCGAATCAATCAACAAAAGTCTTTACGGAAAAGCACTCATCGAGCAGTTAATGAATGCTCTGATACTTATGGTTGCTCGTAATCTCGCGATGGAAAGTCCCGAAGATATATGCGAAACATCCGAAGGGAAAATTGTAGACATTTTACAGTATGTGCAGTCTAATATTTACAATCCTGAAAAAATAAGTTTAGAAAAGATAGGTAGCGCTTTTGGTTTATCCACAACGTACGTAAGCCGTTATTTTAAGAAACACACAGAACAAACTCTGCAAGATTATATCGCGCATTATCGCATGCATTTAATTGAAAACAAACTTTTGTATACCAATCTCAGAATTGGCGAAATTGCTTTGGAGATGGGTTTTACAGATGAGAGTCACCTGAATCGGTTCTTCAAGAAAAATAAGAAAATGACGCCTTCACAGTTCAAAAAAAGTAGACAAAATGAAAGTCATCTTGTTTAAAATTGCCTAGCTTTACAATTATTATTTACAAAAAAATCTAAAATCGTACGAATACTGATTTTTAAAATTTACTTCTTTGGCAACCATAAAAATGGATAATGATGTGAACTAGACAGTTTAATAGTTAATTTTTTAATTAGGTATATCACGAATTACTTGTATCGCTTGCTCTACAATAGAATTGTAATTCTTTTCCTTATCCTCAGCATCGTGGCCAATGGTGTCGTATATGAGTTTTAATTTAGAATCCTCAATGCCGCAATAGCCCGCCAAACCGATATTAAAATAGTGTTGCATGTACTTATCATACTCACGCTTTTGGATATGAGCTTCGTCGCTACCCACCAATCCAATCCAGCGAACAGCTTTTACAGGCAATTTGTGGAGTTCGCGATCACCATAAAACACACCATAGTTCCAAACTCTATCGATATAACCTTTGAGAATTGCAGGTAACCAATACCACCAAATTGGAAAAACAAAAACAAGATAATCCTTATCTGACAGTACTTTTGCCAAAGCCTCAGATTCTGGATTGTAGCGTTTGTCATAATTATCCCAATCAGGCTCATCTGTAACTTGAAGAATAGGGTCAAAACCTGAAGAATAAGCTTCCCATTCCGAAACAATAAATCCTTTCTTCACTGCTTCCTTCTTTACTGCTTCAACTGTTCTTGCTGTTAATGAATCTTTTCGGGGATGTGCCCAAATGACGTGCAATTTTTTCATACTGTTTAATTATACAGTGCGAAATTATACCTTTAAAATGTATCAAAATTGTAAAAAATTAGCTTTAATCGGTAAAATTTTGTTCAAAATATTCATATTATTGCACTGTAAAATTTCACCCTAACAAAAAGCCAAAGGTACTGCCACTGCCCAGTTCGCTTTCTACCCAAATTTTGCCACCCTGCGCTTCCACCAGCTCTTTGCTGATGCTCAATCCCAAGCCAGTTCCCTGTCTTTTCGTACCTGGAACACGAAAGTATCTGCTAAAAATTTTGTTATGATATTCGGCCTCGATCCCTCTTCCGAAGTCAGTGACGGTAAACTGCGTTTTGCCCTCTAAAGGTTTTACTTCAATTTTAATTGCAGCATTCTCATGAGAATATCGAATCGCATTCGAAAGCAAATTATTCAATATCCAAGCTGTTTTCTCGCTGTCAGCATGTATAAATTGACTGTTTTCATCAATAGTTACATCAATTCTAATTTTTTTCTGGTCGGCTGCGGATCGGTTGGCTAGCAAAGCGTAATTTACAATCTCTGAGACGGAAGTATTTTTCATATTTAACTGCAACGACCCACTTTCCAATTGGGTGATATTCAACAATTCACTGGTGATCTGAAGCAATCTATTGGCATCATCTTTTATCCCGGAAAGTAAATTTTGCTGTTCTTCATTCAAGTTTCCAATTTGATGATTTTCAAGCAGTTGAATTCCCATTTTGATAGAGGATATCGGCGTCTTAAATTCGTGAGAAACAGTGCCCATAAAATTGGTTTTTGCGATATCCAATTCTTTGAAAGGCGTAATATTTCGAAGCATAATAACCTGACCAATAAATTGCGATTGCTGCTCGCCCGTGGGAACAATATTGATATCGATAACATCTTTCTCGAAATAACTTTCCTTACCATCTGCAAAAATTTTCATGGGTTCATTTTGCCATTTCGAATCTTTTCGTGGGGAAATATCCTTAATCATATTGCGTATCAAATCGTTATAAACGGCAATATCCTGAATACGTTGGCCAAGCATTTGTTCTCTCTTCAACCCTGTAATTTTCAGAGATTCCCCGTTCACAAAAAGTATTTTCATTTCTTCATCAATACCGATAACAGGATCGTGCATATTGTCTATCAAAGTTTCAATGCGCTTCTTTCCCTTTATAATTCGGTCGAGTTTACTTTCGGAATATTCTTGAAGTTTTTCGGCCATCGTATTGAATGATTTTGCCAATTCTCCAAACTCACTATGGCTTTCAAAATGCACACGTTCTTTATAATTTTGATTGGCGATCTGGCGAATGCTGTGCGTAAGTTCCTTAATAGGATTGGCAATATTGGACGGCAAATTAATCAGCAGAATAAAAGCCAACAAAAAACAAATGGTTCCCACCACAGAAATTACAGCGATGGCGTTTTCTGCCGTTTCGTTGGCGATACTACTTTTGTGGCTAATGGCTTCCATATTCAGGCGCGTTAGCTCTGCAATGTCCTGACGGATAGCCGATAAAACTTGTGGATTGTCAATATTTGTTTTTAAATTTTCAAAGTGTAATCTTACATTTTCTGTGGCTTCGTTTTCACCTATTTCGGTCACATTTTGCTGTTGCTTTTCAAGGTTTCGGGCAAATTTGGTGAGTGCAAGCGAATTTTCAGGAATTTCTTCCAACGCCAAAAGCATATTTCTGGAATATTCTAAGGTATTGTAATTCGCCAGTAAAATATTATTGGTATCTCGTTTCAGCTGATTGATGTACCAACCACTGAGAACGGATAATACAATGATCATCAGGAATAAAAATCCGACACCGAAATTGAGTTTTGTTTTAATTTTCATTTTTAATTGCTAAACTAATTTTCAACTAAGCACCACTAAATCAATATTTTCCAGAGACAACCTATTGAGAAGTGTATTGAATGTATCGGTTGCCAAAATTATTTTCCAAAGATTAAGATGTGGCTTCCCAATGCAAACAGTCGTAATCTTATGGTCTTCACAAACCTGCATGATGGTATGCACAATTTTTTTATTTTCGATTTTAATAATCTCAGCGCCAAATTCGGTGGCTAATTTAAAGTTATTTATCAAATGTCTTTGTTTCCCCAAATTTATTTTATCGGCACTCTCTTTGGGGGTCTGAACGTAAAGCACATACCATTTGCTGTTGTAATAATTGGCTAAACGGGCGGTTTTTCTGATGACATTTTTGGAGGTGTTCTCGTTGGAACTAATGCAGGCCAGAAATTTTTCTTTTCGAAGATTTTTCGAGATATAAACTTCATTCTCGACCTTTCGTTGTACCTGAGAAGCAACTTCTTTTAAAGCCAACTCACGGAGCTGCAGAATATGTTCGGTTCTAAAAAAATTATTCAGTGCTGCATTAATCTTGCTCGAGTCGTAGATTTTGCCGTCTTTCAGTCGGTTAATCAGCTCTTCTGCCGTCAAATCAATATTTACCACCTCATCGGCTTCAGCCAAAATACTGTCGGGAATTCTTTCGCTTACTTCAACGCCCGTAATCTGCTGTATTTCTTGATTTAAACTCTCAATATGTTGAATATTAACCGCAGAAATCACGTGGATTCCAGCATCCAGAATATCCAAAACATCCTGCCAGCGTTTCTCATTTTTGCTTCCTTGAATATTGGTGTGCGCCAACTCATCTACAATAACAATCTCGGGACGCTGGTTGATAATCGCCTGAACATCCATTTCTTCCAATTCCTTTCCCTTGTAGAAAATACTTCGGCGCGGAATGCTTGGTAAACCATCGAGCAATGCGTGGGTTTCTTTTCGGTAATGTGTTTCGATATAGCCAATTTTAACATCAATTCCGCTCTGCAATAAGGCATGCGCTTCCTGCAACATGCGGTACGTTTTCCCCACACCCGCACTCATGCCGATGTAAATCTTAAACTTTCCGCGTCTTGATTTTTGAATTAAATCTAAAAATTCTTGAGCATTTGCCATGAGATGGGTAGAAAATTAAATTTTATTTTTCAAGGTTGGATGATTAAAAAGCGATGCTTAACGATGTTGAGAGCAGAAAATTGTCATGAACTGCTTTGTTATTTTTAAAAAACAGTTGGTCTTTTGAATTCAAACTGCGGGCTTCCATACGCCACAAAACATTGTTTGCAAACCTATAATCGTAATTAATAGAATAGCCAAAAGTTTGGAATCCGTTAGGTGTTAGACTAGAAATGATGACTCCATTTTTGTCGCTAAAATATTCACCACGCATTGCTAAACTACTATTTTCGTTTGGTTGAAACTTCAAAATTATTACGGGTGTATACCATGAGTTGTACTGTTTACTGTCTTTTTTTATCTGCTCTGCGCCAATGTCGAAACCAGCCGTTAAAGCCCATTTTTCACTCAACTTAAAAACGCCATAAAGATTATGAAAATACCGCATTTGTCTAATGCTGTCGGCTTTATCATTCCCAACAAATGAACTGGAATTCAGTGTTATTTTATCATTGATTTGATACGTGAGCTGATGTCCAAAAGCGGGTGTGTTATTTCCATCGGCACGTGCAATTCGTTGCCAACCATTCAGTACCAAAAACGCTAAATACAACTTGCCACTTTTGTCGTTATACGAGAGCCGTGCGCCTGTCTCAAAATAAGGAGAATTTTCTGCTGCGAGACTTCGTGTAAGTGTGAAATTATCTTTTCCAATCGCACTTTCCCATCCGATGTGCGAAGGTAAAATTCCGGCATCAAACCAAATGTTCTGGGTTTTGGAGAGCTTAATACCGACGTTTGCTTCGTAGATATTTTTTAAAACACCTTCTTCAGCCGCATAATTGGTATTCATATAAGTTCCTGCTGCCAATGCCAAGTTTCCACGAATATTTTCTGTTGCGTATTCCGCTTTTATCAAACCCAAATTCAGGTTGATTTCATTATGGCGGTTATGTGAATAGATGAAGCCTAGACGCTGATGATTTTGTGGATTGCCAAAGTCGTAATTGTAATAGACTTCGGCATATCCTGAAATTTTCAACGGAGAAGTTCGAACACTATCTTCTTGACCAAATAGTATCACGGAGAACGCCATCGCAACTAGTGTTAGTAGATTTTTCATTTTAAATGAATTGTTTTTAATCAACTTATTTTCGAGTATCCAACTTTTCTAAAGCGATATTCAACTTTAAAACATTGATCTTCTCGGGACCAAAAATTCCGAGCAAGGGTTTTTCCGTATTTTCTGTTACCAACTCTCTGATTTTATCTTCTTGAATCTGGCGAACGTTTGCAACTCGCTTCACCTGAATTTCAGCTGCTTTTACAGATATGTGCGGGTCTAAACCACTTCCACTCGCCGTAATCATATCCATCGGAATATCCGATTTTTTAACATGTGGATGGTGTTTCATAAAATGTTCAATTCGCTGCTCCACCTGCTGAAGATATTCTTCATTGGAAGGCCCTTTGTTGCTCCCTCCC
This sequence comes from Bergeyella sp., assembly GCA_041910715.1. GTDB lineage: Bacteria > Bacteroidota > Bacteroidia > Flavobacteriales > Weeksellaceae > JAFAFC01. The sequence continues at coordinate 10,023 of JAYRQH010000071.1, read as the reverse complement.
GAACCAGCCGCATTATAATCTACCGCTGAGGGACGCGACCAGAAATACGTGTCTTTGTTAAAAGTTTGACCGATATTTTCGCAGTATTCTTTACCTTCAAATTCTACAATCTTTCCGTGACCTTGGTTCGAAGTCATTTGGGCAATACCCCAAATGCTGATGGGATAGAATACCGAAAAAAAGATGATCATTACCCAAGTAAGTTTGATGGCTGGTGCAATATGTTGTTTCATTTTTAATTTTTTTTTAAATAAAGAGGGATACAATAATGTCGATGATTTTGATTCCGATAAAAGGCACCACAAGGCCGCCCAAACCATAGATGAACAAATTTCTACGCAGTAAAGCGGATGCACCTATTGGTTTATACGCAACCCCTTTTAATGCTAATGGAATTAGAATCGGGATAATGATAGCATTGAAGATGATGGCTGATAAAATCGCAGTCTCGGGCGAATGCAGACGCATGATATTGAGGCCTTGCAAAGCAGGAATCGCCGTGATAAAAAGTGCGGGAATGATTGCAAAATACTTTGCGACATCGTTTGCAATACTAAATGTGGTAAGCGTACCACGAGTCATCAACAACTGCTTCCCTATTTCTACCACTTCAATAAGTTTCGTAGGATCGTTGTCTAGGTCCACCATATTTCCGGCCTCTTTCGCTGCCTGAGTGCCACTGTTCATAGCAACACCCACATCGGCTTGTGCCAATGCCGGTGCATCATTGGTTCCATCGCCCATCATGGCCACCAATCGTCCTGCGGCCTGTTCTTTTTTAATATAATTCATCTTATCCTCGGGTTTCGCTTCGGCAATAAAATCATCAACTCCTGCTTTTTCAGCAATAAATTTTGCAGTCAGAGGATTATCACCCGTAACCATAACGGTTTTAATTCCCATTTTTCTAAGGCGTGCGAAACGCTCCTGAATTCCAGGCTTAATAACATCCTGAAGTTCAATAACTCCCAAAACTTTTTCATTTTCTGCAACTACGAGCGGCGTTCCACCATTACTGGAAATTCTGGTAACCTCATCGCTAATTTCTTTTGGAAATGCATTTTCTGCAGCTTCAACTAAATTTTTAATTGAATCATAAGCTCCTTTTCGTATCCTTACATCCTCATAGTTGATGCCTGAACATCGAGTTTCGGCTGTAAACTTGATAAATGTTGGTCTCGAAATACCATAGGATTGTGGACTGACGTTTGCCAACTCAACAATGGATTTTCCTTCGGGTGTCTCGTCTGCCATCGAACTCAACACTACGGCTTTTAAAAAATGTTTTTCATCAACACCGTTCGCGGGAAAAAAATTGGTTGCTTTTCTGTTTCCTATCGTTATTGTTCCCGTTTTATCCAACAACAATACATCGATATCACCAGCGGTTTCTACCGCTTTTCCGCTTTTCGTAATAACATTAGCTCGTAATGCACGGTCCATTCCTGCAATGCCAATTGCTGAAAGCAAGCCGCCAATTGTCGTCGGAATTAAGCAAACGAATAGGGAGATAAAGGCTGCAATGCTGATGGGTGTTTGTGCGTAATCTGCAAAGGGTTTTAAAGTGACCGTCACGATGATGAATACCAATGTAAACCCTGCCAAAAGAATGGTAAGCGCAATTTCGTTTGGTGTTTTTTGTCTTGACGCACCTTCTACCAAAGCGATCATTTTATCCAAAAAACTTTCGCCTTTTTCTGTCGTTACCCTAACTTTTATACGGTCCGATAAAACTTTTGTACCGCCCGTAACACTGCTTTTGTCACCGCCTGCTTCCCGAATCACTGGCGCACTTTCGCCTGTAATTGCGCTTTCGTCTATGGTTGCCAAACCTTCAATAATTTCGCCATCCGTTGGGATGATGTCGCCTGCCTCGCACAAGAAAACATCATTTTTTTTGAGTTCGCTGGAGGAAATTACCGCTCCATTTTCCAGTCTGGCAGGGGTTTCTTCACGGGTTTTACGAAGACTGTCGGCTTGTGCTTTTCCTCTGGCTTCTGCAATGGCTTCCGCAAAATTGGCAAAAAGAAGTGTCAGAAATAAAATGATAAACACACTGAAATTGTAGCCAAAACTGCCTTGAGACTTTTCTCCTAATAGTGTCCAAATGCTTACGAATAACATCACCACTGTACCGATTTCCACCAGAAACATCACGGGATTTCGGAACATAATTTTCGGGTTGAGTTTGATAAATGACTCTTTTAGTGCGGCTTGCACCATATCGTGTTGAAATAATGATTGTTTTGATTTCATGATTAAATTCTATTTCATTGAAAAATATTCGGCAATAGGACCCAAGGTCAATGCTGGGAAGAATGATAATGCGGCAACAATAATGATGACGGCAAAAACCATAATACCGAACGTTGAAGTATCTGTTTTTAATGTTCCGGCACTTTCGGGTATGTATTTTTTCTGAGCCAGCAAACCCGCAATGGCAACTGGGCCAATGATGGGCAAAAATCGACCTAAGAGCAATACAAAACCTGTAGAAATATTCCAGAAAAGGTTGTTGTCTCCCAAACCTTCAAAGCCGCTTCCGTTATTGGCTGATGACGAAGTGAATTCATATAAAATTTCGCTGAATCCATGAAAGCCCGGATTATTTAGAGTGGAAGCACCATATTCTGGAAAGGCCGTAGAAATGGCTGTTCCCACCAAAATTAAAAAAGGATGAAGCAAGGCAATAACCATCGCAATTTTCATTTCGCGAGCTTCCACTTTTTTGCCTAAAAATTCTGGAGTTCGACCCACCATTAATCCACTTATGAAAACAGCCAAAATGATGAAGACTAAAAAATTGAGAATGCCAACTCCACAACCGCCGTAAAACGCATTAATCATCATGGCAAGAAGTTCATTCATTCCTGATAAAGTCATTGTGCTGTCATGCATGGCATTAACAGAACCTGTGGAAATTACCGTTGTTACAATGCTCCAAAAGCCCGAAGCCGCTGCGCCAAAACGCATTTCTTTACCTTCCATCGCTCCCAAATCGGCGTTGATTCCCATTTTTGTAATGGCGGGATTGCCCTGCATTTCCATATACACATTCGGAAAAGCCAACAGTAAAAAACCTAAGGTCATCACTCCAAAAATCATCCAAGCCATTTTTTTTCTCTGAATGAAAAATCCAAAGGCAAAAACCATGGCAATGGGGATAATGAGTTGAGCAAACATCTCTATCATCGACGTTAGGTAGGTTGGGTTTTCAAAAGGATGTGCACTATTGGTTCCGAAGAAACCTCCGCCATTGGTTCCGATATGCTTTATCGCTATAAACGCCGCTGCGGGACCTGTGGAAACTTCAACTTGATCACCTTGCAGATTGGTGACTGTATCTTTCCCTGAAAAAGTCATCGGTGTGCCTTCGAAAACCAAAACAGTTGCTACAATAATGCAAAGTGGTACTAAAATTCGGGTACACGATTTTACAAAGAAATTGTAAAAATTACCCAAAGTGTTACTTGACTGATCTCGGAATGCTCGAAATACAACAGCCGCTGCAGCCATTCCTGTTCCCGCACTTACAAATTGCAAAAACATCAGCCACATCTGTCCCAAATAACTAATTCCCGTTTCGCCAGAATAGTGTTGCAGGTTGCAATTCACCACGAAAGAAATTACGGTATTAAAAGCCAAATCTGCCGTCATGCTCGGGTTTTGATCGGGGTTCAGAGGTAAAATTCCTTGCGTCATCAAAATCAGCATTCCCAATACAAACCAAAACATATTGATGGTCAATATCGCTACGAGATGCTGTTTCCAGTTCATTTCCTGCAACGAATTTATCCCCGAAATTTTATAAAATAGATTTTCTATGGGTCCGAAGATTTTATCGGTAACCATTTTTTTTCCGCTATACACGTTGGCAATGTACTTGCCCAATGGAATTCCTACGGCGACGGCTGCGGCAAAAACGGCAACAATTCCTAGTATTTCTGTGTTCATGATTTTTAAATAAGATTGAATAGGATACTAAGCACTAAACCAAACTTCTTTTCTTTTTTCCTGATCGTTTTTAATTGATGGTCTGAAACTGCACCAATGTGTAGATCAACGCCATCACAAAAAGACACATCAGCAGGTAGGTAAGAAAGTTCTCCATGGGTTTAGGGTTAGACTTCATTTGATGGTGGTTTTAAAACTTTTCTGGTTTCAGTAAAACATAACAGGTGTACACAAAAACCAATACAGCGATAATGAATAAAAGCGTCATTGTCTGAGATTTTAATTTGTTTGAATTTGTTTTTTGATAGGAAATCTCAAATCAGATTTTGTCGAAAAAATCAATGGATTTAAAAAATAGAGCAAAACATAAGAGCCCTGCGAGTAATAAAAGAATAGTTAGCATAATGAAAATTTTTAGTTTGACTTTGTTTTATTTTCAAACCTATATGCCAATTGATGTACCTACTGCAAAAAATAAATTTTAACCAACTGAAAATCACAATTATATAATTAAGTCTTTGATTTTTGAACATAAAAAAACCTATCAAAATGATAGGCTTGTTCTCAAAATGAAATGTTGGAATTTAGAAATTCAACTCTTGCTATAATTTGTATTCTTCGATTTTACGATAAAGCGTGGCAATGCCTATTTCCAGCAACCGGGCAGTTTCGGCTTTATTGCCTTTGGTATATTGAAGTATTTTCTGAATGTGTACTTTCTCTGCATTAGCCATAGAAAACTGAGGCAGATTTTTGTCTTTTGTTCCGTTGATCGCAAAATCAAAAGGCAGACTATCCACCAAAAGTTCCGAGCCGTCGGTGAGAATTACACTGCGTTCTATAATATTTCTAAGTTCTCTGATATTGCCCTTCCAATCGTGATCCTGCAATACTTTTAAATAATCTTCGGAAATTGAGCTGATCGTTCTGTCCGCTTTCTGTGAGAAAACTGCAAGAAAATGAAGCGCCAAATTTTCGATGTCGGATATTCGGTCCCGTAGTGACGGAAGGTTGATTTGGAAAACAGCAATGCGATAATACAAATCTTCCCTGAAATTCCCTGCTTCCACCTCTTTGAGAAGATTTCGGTTGGTAGCCGTTATAATTCGGACATTTACATTAGTCGGTTTGTTATCCCCCACTTTAAGAAATTCGCCAGATTCCAATACTCGAAGCAGTTTTGCCTGTAGGTCGAGTGGCATTTCACCCAGCTCATCCAAAAAAACCGTTCCGTTATTTGCCTCTTCAAATATACCTTTAGTATCTTTTAGCGCACCCGTAAACGCACCTGCTTTGTGACCAAACAATTCATTCTCAAGCAAATCTTTACTGAAAGCAGAACAATTTATCGCAATAAAATTCGCCTTACTTCTCTTGCTGGCGTTGTGAATGGCTTGCGCAAAAACTTCTTTACCTGTACCTGTTTCGCCAGTTAATAGCACGGTAGCATCGGTTTCGGCAACTTTCTTCGCCGATTCAATTGCATTTCGTAGAGCGGTTGATTTTCCGATAATGCTTTCAAAAGACTTTTTGCTGCCAAGGTTCTGTTCCAATTCTGTTTTGCGTTTTGATACCTGAACTTTTTCCATCGCTTTATTGAGTAGAGGAATTATTTTATGGTTGTCGTCGCCTTTTGTGATATAATCGAAAGCACCATTTTTTATGGCTTGAACACCATCGGGAATATTTCCGTAGGCCGTTAATAAAATAACTTCGACGTTTGGGAATCGAGCAGAAATGGTCTGAGCAAAGTCGACGCCGCTTCCATCTGGAAGTTTTACATCACAAATGATAACATCGATTTCAGAAATTTCAAGACGTTTTAAACCCGATTTTAAATTCGAAGCTTGAAACACCTCAAAACCTTCTAGGGCAATAATTTTTGAAAGCAACGAGCGAATCTTCTCTTCGTCATCTATAATAAGAACTGTAGGCATCACACTAAATATGGACAAAGGTAGTGGAATATATTGGCAAAATGCTCTAGAGTTTGTAACACACTTCTATCTTAAAAATGGAAATTTCATAATAAAAATACCTTTAATCAAAACCGCATAAGCATGGGTTGGCACGATATTTAGTTCAATATGGACAAAATATTCCTATGAAAATCTTTACTTTAATTTGTCTTAGTCCTGTTCTTTTGATGATGCAAGTAGGTAAACTCGTATTAGGTTCTAAAATTTACAAAAGCGGGGACGTTTAAGATTTTTCTCCTTATAATTCCTTTCTTTTAGCGATTGCTTCTCGCTAGATGAAGATATTTGTGCCAATTTTTCACTACTTTCGGTTTTCAATTAAAATTCGATAATTTTCTGAGTTACTTTAGCCGATGATGAATAAAATACTTGCGCTTTTTGCACTCCTTTTCACTGTATTTCTTTATGCGCAGCAGGGCGACATTACCATCAATGTTTACGATGAAGTGAGCAAAAAACCACTTGATGTGAAGGTGACTGAAGTCAAAAATGGTGCTACATACCAAGGTTTGGGTTCGGTGGAGATAAAATCTTTGGCCGTTGGGCAATATCAATTTCAGATTCAGGCGGATCAGTATGAAACTTCGTTTTTAAATGACATCAACATTATTCCGAATCAAAATATTACGTATTCGGTAGGTTTGCAAAAGGCTTCCCGTGAGATTGAAGAAGTAGTTATCAAGCGAAATATCTACAAAACAACGCCTGAAAGTCCGGTCTCATTACGCAATATCACCAGTGAAGAAGTTCAGAAAAATGCGGGTTCCAACCGTGATGTGTCCAAGGCGATTTTAAGTTTGCCTGGCGTAGGGAGCACGTCGACTTTCCGCAATGATCTCTTCATTCGCGGTGGTGCTTCTGGAGAAAACAAATTTTACATCGACGGTATCGAAGTGCCTGTGATCAATCACTTCCAAACGCAAGGAGCCAGCGGAGGGCCTCGTGGAATTATCACGGTAGATTTTCTAAAAGATGTTGATTTCTACAGCGGAGCATTTCCTGCTAAGAGAAACGGCGTTTTGTCATCGCTTTTTGAATTTAATTTAAAACAAGCTCGAAAAGACAAAATGGGCTATAAAGCCATCATTGGACTGGATGATTTGCAGCTGATGGCGGATGGACCCCTAAGCAAAGATCAAAGCTGGAGCGGATTATTCTCGGTACGGAAATCAAACCTTCAATTGTTGTTTAAGGCCATTGGGTTGCCGTTTTTGCCATCCTATTATGATGCTAATTTTAAAGTTTCAAAAAAATATAAATCGGGTGACGAACTTTATTTTATAGGAATTGGCGCCATAGACCGATTCAAATTTAATGAGGATGTAGAACCCACTTTATACAATCTCACGTTGCTCGACAGACTTCCGAATTCGCCCCAATGGAACTATACTATTGGCGCGGGATACCGAATGTTGACTGAAAATGGAAACTGGCTTTTCACATGGAGCCGAAATATGCTCGATAATCAAGCTGAAAAATACTACCGAAATATTGAGCAGCCCGAAAATTTGCTGTACAAATACCATTCTCAGGAAAAGGAAAATAAAATAAGAGTCGACAGGAATTTCCGAACTGGTGATTATCAGCTGAGTTTTGGAGGAAATCTTAACTTTTCTAATTACACCAACAATTCATACATCCGAAGTGTTGCCCAAAACGGAATTAATGTAGATGATTTGAATGCCGACTTGGATGTTTTTCAGTATGGCGTTTACGGTCAAGCCTCTAGAAAATTCTTTAATGATGCTTTGCAGGCTTCTGTTGGAGTACGCTTGGATGCCAGTTCGTACTCTGAAAACACACAGAATATTTTTGATCAGTTTTCGCCCAGATTATCTTTAAGTTACCGTTTTACCGACCGTTTTGCCTTCAATTTCAACACAGGAATTTACTATCAATTGCCAGCGTACACCGCTTTAGGCTTTAAGCAAAACAACGAATTCATTAATAAAAACACCTTGCGATACATCAAAAACAGCCATTTGGTGGCGGGTGTAGAGTATAATGGACCTGAGCAACTGCGCATTACGGTGGAAGGCTACTATAAAAAATACGACCACTATCCTTTTTCACTTCGAAATCAGATTAGTTTAGCTAACATTGGTGCCGATTTTGGGATTGTAGGAAACGAGCCGTTGGACTCTCGTGGTGAAGGGAAAACGTATGGTGTAGAAGTGTTGATGCAGAAACGTACTAATAACAATTTTTACGGTATTTTGGCTTATACTTTTGGCTATTCTCAGTTCTCCAATGCCAATCTCGATCTGTTGCCTTCATCGTGGGACAGTCGACATATTTTAACCTTATCCGCAGGGAAATATCTGAAACGCAATTGGAATATTGGTGCCCGTTTCCGAATGCAAAGTGGCCTGCCTGAAACCCCTTATAACATTGAAAGAAGTTCGCTGGTAAATGTGTGGAACATCGCTAATGGTCCTTTGCAGGATTACAGTTTAATAAACTCACTGCGCGGAAATATTACGCATCAATTGGACATACGAGTGGAGAAAAAATGGACGTTCAAAAAATTGCAAATCACCGCTTACATGGACGTTGTGAATGCCTACGGATCTGAAAACCCGAGCAATCTTCCTGTAATCAATTTGATGCGCGATGCCAACAACAACGGAATTATTGTAAATCCGAGTGCTCCCGAAAACGAGCAACAGTATGCACTGGATTTTGGGAAGGCAGACCGCAGCACGCCACTTCCCTATTTTGGGTTGATTTTTGAATTTTAACATCTTTAAATGTGATGTTTTTTAATTGTAAACCTTCCATTTTAAGGGTAGAAATGTTTGATCCTCAATAAATTTACTTTTTTTTAACTCATTTTAAGATTTCGATTTCCATTGGCATAAAATTCGTAAACTATCTGACACAACAAATTACAGCTATGGATCTTAAATCTAACGAACCTTTTTGGATGATCAAAAATGGAATTTTTAATTCCTACCCGTCGCTTCACGAGGATAAATCTTGTGAAGTTTTGGTTATCGGTGGCGGCATTACGGGAAGTTTAATCGCGCATCAGTGCATGAAGGATGGCAAAAAAACCATTCTTATCGACAAGCGCGAGATTGCACATGGAAGTTCATCCGCAACCACATCGATGTTGCAATACGAGATTGATGTTCCTCTGTATGAACTTTCAGAAAAAATAGGTGAAAAAGCCGCTGTAATGTGCTACAGAGCCTGTTCTGATGCTATTGATCAACTACAACAGGTTTGCAAAGAAATAAAATCAAGAGCTGGATTCAAGAAAAAGAAATCGCTGTATTTTGCTGCGTTCAAAAAAGATGTTCCTTGGTTAAAACAAGAGTTTGAAGCCCGAGAAAAAGCAGGTTTCGAAGTAAAATGGCTTACTGCAGAAGATATCGAGAATCAATTTGAAATTCCGACTTCTTTTGGTGGAATTCTTTCTCAACAAGGCGGAAGTGTAGACGCATTTCAGTTGGTACATGAAATTTTAGCTTACAACGTGAAAAAAGGCTTGGAAGTTTTCGATAAAACGGAAATGATTTCCACACGCACCTACAAAGGAAAAAATATCATCAGCTTAAAATCGGGCGCTAAAATTACCGCCGATAAAGTGGTGTATTGCATTGGCTACGAAAGCACCAATTTAATCAAAGAAAAATTTGTTGATTTATTAAGCACCTATGCTATCGTTTCCGAAGTGGACGAAAAGCTGACCAAAATGTACAAAGACATCCTTCTTTGGAACACCGCAGATCCGTATCTTTATATGCGTACCACCGATGACCACCGAATGCTAATTGGTGGTGAAGACGAAGAATTTTACAATCCTGAAAAAAGAGATGAAATGCTGACTAAAAAAGCGAAAATTCTCGAACAAAAATTTCATAAGAATTTTCCAAAATTCACATTTAGAGAAGATTTTGCTTGGGCAGGAACATTCGGATCTACAAAAGATGGCCTACCCTACATCGGGACACACAAAGATTTTAAAAACTCCTATTTTGTCCTCGGATTTGGAGGAAACGGAATTACATTTTCGGTAACGGGAATGGAAATGGTCTCCGACTGGTTGCACAACAAACACCATCCACTTGAAAAATATTTTGCA